>CAZJOB010000172.1:0-6556 GCA_964547435.1 uncultured Desulfatiglans sp.
GATTTTCAACAAGTTCCGGAATGACAAACCAGGGAAATCGACTTTTTACGAGTGCGTCGAAACTAAATAACCGGCCTTTTTTATTCCCATTCAATCTCATCTTCCGCCGAGTTGAACGATGTGTTCATGATATATTTTGTGGCGAATTCAGGATCTAAAGCCAGCTCTATGTGCTCGGCGTTTTCGGCTATATTATGACAGAATTCCCTTTTCTCCCTTGACAAAAGATGCATCTGGCAGCCGGTGCCGGCAGCATTGCCAATGGCCCGGGCGATAATATCAGGGTGACCGGGTATCATTCCTATGGCCTCCGCGTTTTTAATGTCTATATAATTCCCAAAGGCGCCGGCCATAAGGATCTCTTCAATATCTTCAAGTATAAGACCACTCTTTTCTATCAGCATGCGGCAGCCTGTTCTGATGGCTCCCTTGGCAAGCTGAACCTGTCTGATATCAATCTGGGAAATCAGAACAGGTCCTCCTGTCTCGGTTTCATCTTCAAAACACACAACAAATGCCTTGCTCTTTTCCCACGGAATAACCCTTTTTGAAAGTTCAGGCTCTGCTATCTCTTCAGGATTGCGCAACGCGCCCCGATCAGTAATGATCTTGTTTGTCAGCAGTGCGCTGACTATATCGATGATGCCTGAACCGCATATCCCTTTGGGCTTTACATCCCCAATCACCTTGTAAGATACCTTTCCCTCAATAATGTAGAAACGCTCAATAGCCCCTGTTGTACCTCTCATGCCTGATGCCAGCCCTGCACCTTCCAGTGCCGGACCGCACGCGGTTGACGCCACCTTGAAAATTGCCCCCTTTCCTACCGCTATCTCTCCATTGGTTCCCAGATCAATGACCAGTCTGTTTTTATTATCATCCGGCAGTGTCATCAGGACTGCCGTAGTGTCCGCCCCCACAAAGCCGCCCAGCAGTGGCAGAAAAGTAACATAACCCACAGGGTTGATATCAATATTCAGTTTAAAAGCGTTTGTTGATACCTCCTGATGCGTAGTGCTTGAAAAAGGTATCCTCCCTAAACGCGAAGGCAAGATTTTCAGAAACAGATGCTGCATTGTACTGTTGCCGCAGAAGGTCGCCTGATAGATCAGGTTTTTATCGACTTTGTAATCCTCACACAGATCATTAATTATCTCATTCACAGTCTCTATCCCCAGGGAATGCAGTTTATCCAGTCCTCCTGGCTGGTTGACAGAATAATCGATACGGCTTATGACATCTCCTCCTATTCTGGTCTGTTTATTAAGGGTAGACCTGACACCAACCAGTTTCAGGGTCTTCATATTATAAAGATACCCCACAACCGTGGTTGTCCCGATGTCAAAGGCGAGAGCGAAGAACGCCTCATTTTTCCCGGGGACAACATCAACAATACTATTGTTGTTTAAAATACAGGTGATGCCGACCGGGTGATGGAAGCTTTCCGACAACTTCCGGATAACCTCCAGTGAGGGCCTTTCAAGTGACATCTTAAGAACCTTTTCAAGTGTGTCCCAGTCATTCCCGGCCATTTCGGTTCTTAAAAATTCCGAGGGGATATATCTTAATGAGAGAGATGGATTTATACGTATTCCTCTGAGCGTGGATTCCGTGAGGATCTGGGCCTTAGTATCCTCACCTGTTATCAGTATCTGGATTCCGTCGGCAATATCTGTCTGACAGCCCAGAACAGTTTTAATCACCCCGTCTGTTTTGACGTCAACGGCACATTTTTTACACTTCCCTTTGCCGCCGCAAACCAGGTTCAGCGGGTGTCCGATAGCCTCACACGCCTGATAAATTTTGCTGTCTTCAGGCATTTCTATTGTCTTATTCAGCAAGGGAAAATTTACCTTGATCATTTTTTCCATTCCGGTTCATCTCCAGAGACAATCAATATTTTGAACACTAAATATATATTCAATATAGCATTATTATTCAAGCGCCAATTTCGGTTAGACCGTTCATTCTCTGAATAATCCTTCATTCTTTTTAGAAAATATAAGACTTTATTTGACATGCAGAATTTATTCTCCTATACTCCGGTCATAAAAAATCAGTTCTATTGAGGTGACATATGACACATTCGGAAAATTCATCTGTTGGTGCTAAAGGTTTATTCACAACTCCATCCGCCAGGAAATTATCTGTAAAGGAAAAAATAGGTTATGGCCTGGGCGACATGGCATCAAATTTTTATTTTCAAATATTTATCGTGTTTCTCCCGATGTTCTACACAAATGTTTTCGGTATTTCAGCGGGAGCGTTTGGAACGATGATTCTGGTAACAAGAATCATTGATGCTGTTACCGATCCTGTTATGGGGATAATAGCTGATGGGACAAAGTCCAGATGGGGAAAATACAGGCCTTATCTAATTTTCTTTGGACTTCCTTTGACTATAGGGGGCATATTAGCTTTTACAACACCTGCGTTCAGCGACACATGGAAGTTGGTTTACGCTTACATCTCATATTCCCTTTTAATGATATTATATACTGCGATCAACGTTCCCTATGCCTCGTTGATGGGTGTAATAACTCCGGATCCAGAGGAGCGCACAAATGTATCGCAATACCGGTTTGTTTTGGCGTTTATTGGCCAGTTTATTATCGGACTATCGGCATTGGGGCTGGTCGCATACTTCGGCAAAGGGAACGATCAGCAAGGCTGGCAAATGACAGTTGGTTTATTCGGCGTAATCGCAGTTGTATTATTCGCCGTCACATTTTTTTCTACAAAAGAAAGAGTCCATCCTCCGGAAGGTCAAACCAGCGATATTATCAAGGACCTGAAAAACCTTCTAAGCAACAGGCCCTGGGTTCTTATCGGCATTACCACGGTTTTTCAGTTAACGTTCATCGTGATGAGGGGTTCGTCAACAACATATTACTTCGACTATTATGTGGGCGAACAATCATTGAATTTATTCGGGAAGAATCTGACTCTTACACCTGCGGTATTCACATCCACATTTTTACCGATAAGCACGCTTGCAACGTTAATCGGTGCCATCCTGGTGAAGTTTTTTGTCGATAATCTTGATAAAAAGTTCGCATATGCCGGTTCCCTGATGACAAGCGCTATATTATGCTGCGGATTCTATTTTCTTCAGCCGCATAATGTTATTCCGATAATACTGCTCAATGCCGCGATATCGTTCTTTATCGGCGTGGTATCCGTATTGCAGTGGGCAATATATACCGATACAGCTGATTATGGAGAATGGAAATTCGGAAGACGCAATACGGCGCTCATCATGGCGGCCTCCCTGTTTGCTTTAAAAATAGGTTTAGCGCTTGGCGGGTCCATTTTCGGATGGATGCTGTCGCTTCATGGATTTGATTCCTCGTCTGCTACCACTGCAGACACCATCTTGGGAATCAGAATGCTCATGAGTTTCTATCCCGCTGTAATCGGAATACTTGGAGCGTTGATTATGTTCTTTTATCCTGTATCGAGGAGGGTGCTCGAAAATATTAAAAACGATCTCGCTGCCAGAAGAAAATAAGGCTTATACGTCTTCTGAATTATTAGCGGGCTGGCAATGATCTTCTATCCTTTGAAAACATTGTTATATAACAGAGGAAAGGGGATCTGAAGGCACAATGAGAGGGAACTGAACAAAAAATGCATATCGGGCAAGTATCAGCCCTGGCAAATGGTAAAAATCATTTAATTAAAGAAGGAGATGTGAAAAATGAATATACCCATGCATAGATTTAACTACACAAAATTAACCAAGGACCAAATCGAAAAAAAACTCAAAGCCACGGATAACGGACCAAAATGCGTATCCGAATTCTCGGATTCCCTTGTCGGGAAATCCTTGAAGATCGTAACAGACAACGGCCCGGTTTTGAGCTACAGGTTCAAAACCATAAACCAGATGACCGTCTCCGAAAACGACGCGACACCGGTAAACGCCGGTTACGGGGCATTAAACCTGAAGCAGATGGTATTCTTCTCTCATATGATCCCCGGAGCGCAGAAGGGCTACAACGTATTCGTGGATACAGACACGAATCTCGTCACCGTATTTGAGGTATGGCTCTCAAGCGGCAGAAAGGAAAAGACGCTAAGCCAGAAGGAGATTGTAGTTGATGACAGGGAGGTCCAGCGCCAGATATATTTCGGTTATCTGGATATCACGGAACAAAAACCGCCGGAAGACCGCCATCACCTTACAAACAGGATTGAAGGAAAGGGCATGTACTGGAAACAGGATACAGGTATAGAGACACTGGAATACTATGCTTCTGTCGTATCCACCAACTTTGTAGAACTGACCAGACATGCGGATGATCTCAGTTATTGCAGTCCTTCGGATTACGTGCTTGTAAACGACAACATGTTTATCTGTGACAGGACCGAGTGCGAATTTTCCGGCATCTTCACCCTGTTTATCGCGGACCTCTTTACTGAAACACAGGCCGGTGTAAGACTGGGATTTAATGATAAGGATGAGCTCGAATATTACATGTTCAGGGGTTGCGGAAAGGTGGTTGGTCAGCTTGCCTATCTGGAACCTTTTGATGAGCATGGCAAGAAACCAATGGTTGTCCAGGCATCCAATGACCCGCAGTCTCCCGGACAGGGCCAGAGATTGGTTTACCGGCCTATAAGGGATTTTAAATACATGTCTGACGAAGAAGTCCATCAGGCGGCGCTGAAGAGCACAATGGCATTTGGCGGCGGAGAGGGTGCGGCACCACAGATGATGGCCGGTCATAATATGCCCTTTTCCGATATCCTGGTAGGCAAAAGATTTATCCTTCGTTATGATAATGGCGGCCCGGTTCGACATTATGAATTTCCTGAAAAATTTAAACTCAGGTATATGGAAGAGGGCGAAAATAAATGGCATGAAGAGCCTTATCGCGCTTATGAAGGAGATGAAAAACTGGCCTGGTTCAGCCATTTGCTTACAGACAGCAAACCACGTGCCAGCGTACAGGTAGCCGTTGACCTCCTAAACGGTCTTACGACCTGCATACATTCCCATATGGGCACAAAGTATTTCGGTAATGAGACGACCTATTATGCCATTTTTGGCGTGGCTGAGATGGAAGGCATTGCCCCCCCCCAGTATATGAGACATGAATTGACAGATGAACTGGTAGGCCATGTCTTTTCATGGTCCTATTCCGACCAGATGACATCCATGCATCTTTATGGCTCTCCTCATTCTATGTCCTGGACAATATTTACTGAAAACCAGACGATGGGAGCCCAGTGGTGCTCCCCGTGTATCTATGTTAAGCTTCGTGAAGGCGTCTATATATTTGTTCAAAATGAGGAGGCCTGTAACGGCGCCGAGATGATAGAGCTCATTAATACAAAGATATCCCATGACTGCGGTTTCGGATTTTCGGGAGGCCAGATGGGTGTAAATTTGAGTCTTACAGGAGCAATAGGCCGCCATATAGGATACCTTGACATAAAGAAATTCTTCGGCCCCAAGGTGAGGAAAGGAGCATAATATGGGTATATTCGAGTCGAAAGCATACGACAAAAAGGCGGACAGCAGCCGGCGCTCCTTCATATGGAAGGTCGGCGCAGCCATGACCACTGTACTGGCAGGAGCTGTTCCGGGCATGGCAAAACCCCGAACCGATAATGACAGAGGATTTAAGATCAGTGTTGATGAGCTTTCCAGACAACTGGGGCTTCTGGAAGATGAGAAAGCAATCTGCGAACTTCACCAGACCTATGAATATCTTATAGACAACGGCAAATATAAAGAAGTTGTCGGCCTGTTTACTGAAGATGGTGGTGTGATATACAATGGCGGATTATTTCGGGGCAGAAAAACCGGGCTTTCCAGGCTTTATCAAAATCATTTCAGCGCCGGCATGACTGGCAGGAAGATTGAACCGGCGCCAGGCTTTGAACCGGGTCCCGCAAACATAGAAAAAAGCATAACAATAGCTTCTGACCGCGCCTCCGCAAAGGCTCGATTTCCCTTTTCCATTCAGGCGGGCGCTCCCATAGCGTCTGATTCTCAACTGGTAAAAATGGCGCGTCTGCATGGCGGCGGAATCATGAAATGGTGGGAAGGCGGAATATATGAAGTATCATATGTAAAGGACATTAAAGAGGGCGGCTGGAAGATAAAAAGACTCGAATACCGGGTTCTGTCAAAGGCCGACTACAGGCCGGGAAGGTCATATTCAAGGCCGATTGTCACCAGCGCCTTTTCAACGGTGTATCCGCATGACCCTGTGGGACCGGACAGGCTTGTCACACAGGCATAGGGGAGACAGTATAAATAATCCTTTTTGCCAAACAACCTTTCGCAAAGGCGACAGAGAGAATGTATGGATAACACTGGTTTACGGTATAAGGTGTATGGTAAAATCAAAAAAATCTGTAGGGGATCGAACTTCATTACTTGGTGTGGGGGAACAAATCTGCCATAAGACCGTCGGATAAATCCCCCCTGCCCCCCTTTGCTAAAGGGGGGAAAGAGTAGTGACCCTTCTAAAGAGGAGAATGAATAGAGGACATCCCCCTTAAAAAAAGGGGGAAAAAGGGGGATTTTATTCAATCAACG
>CAZJOB010000172.1:6566-7433 GCA_964547435.1 uncultured Desulfatiglans sp.
AAGGGGTAACATTTCTATTTGGATACAAAAATGACCAGCCACAACAGACGAACAATTTTCATAAAATTTTTTAATCGCTTTATTTTTCACCCTGGAATATTATTACTGCTGGTTCCGCTTTTCATATGCTACGGTTCAAAACCCACGCAGGGCGAGAATAAAACCAAAGGGCTGAAAGATTGCTATGCCAACAACTTTCTGATCGGAGCAGCCCTGTTTCCCGACTTGTTTGATGCACCTGCATCCGCTGAACTGATTAAAACACATTTCAACAGTATTACACCTGAGAATGATATGAAGTGGGCACTTCTGCACCCCAGCCTGAATGAATACAAATTTGACCGGGCTGACAGGATCGCGGAATTCGCTTCTGCAAATAACATGAAACTGATCGGTCACACGCTTGTCTGGCATTCTCAACTGGGCAGAGGGGTATTCACAAAAGAAGGATCAAGCGATCTTAATGACCCGGTGGACAGTGAGACCCTCTTAAGGAGAATCAAAGACCATATATTTACCGTGGCGGGAAGATACAAAGGCAAGGTCCATGGCTGGGATGTGGTGAATGAGGCACTGAATGAGGATGGGACACTGCGTGAATCGCCTTTTCTTAAGATAGCGGGAGAAGCATTCATTGAAAAGTCCTTTGAATACGCGGCCAAGGCTGATCCTCACGCGGAATTATATTACAACGACTATGATCTCGTATCGCCGGAAAAACGGCGGGGCGCCATCAGATTAATAAAGAACCTTCAGGAAAAAGGCCTTAAAATTGATGGCGTTGGTCTTCAGGCCCACTGGGACCTTGAATTTCCATCCATAGAAGAGATTGAAAATAGTATCATTGAATTCTCCCAACTGGGAATC
>CAZJOB010000173.1:0-2566 GCA_964547435.1 uncultured Desulfatiglans sp.
TCATTAATAACAGTGGCGTCATCTTCAAGCCTTTCGTTTGACAGAACGATTTCACCATTCACAGGAGCATAGACCTTGCCGAGCCATTTTCCTGACTCCACCCTGGCAAACTTTTTTCCTGCCTCGATCCTTTTGCCTTCCGAAGGTAACTGTACATAAACCACTTCTCCGGCCATCTTCTGGGCAAAATCGTCCATCCCCATTACAATAAATTCACCCTCCTGTTTCACCCAGTAATGATTCTTTTCATAATAAAGATCATCCGGCAGGTTGTATCCCTGAATTTCCATTATATATTCTCCTTAATCTCTTTTGGCTGCGCCTATTGCCACACTCACAGGCGCCAGAATTATATGCGTCATTCTGCTGAAGGGCAGATACGCCACAAAGGCGCCGGTTAAAACAGCGTGAAAATACCACATGTAACCATATATATTCGTCAGTTCAAATCCTGTAAAAAGCCTGCTCAGGGCATATCCGATAAAGGCATATTCCGCTCCTTCGGGACTTCCGGTCATGCTTATTCTCATCCCTTCGAGAACAAAACCCGTAATCAGAATCAGTCCTATCAGACACCAGGCGGGTATATCGGTTTTCGGCAGGCTGTGCAATCCAATTCCTTCGCCCATCAACTTTTTTCTGACAATCATGCAGCAGCCGCCCAGGATTATCAGAGCGCCTGTAATATCAAAAAAGATTGCTGTAACCGGATGGTTTTTATTAAAAACAATCTCTGTCACATCCCACTCCGGAAGGCACGCGGAGACAAAAAGGCCGAATAATCCCCATAGAAATCTGAGAGCAAGAGGGAAAAAGATCATAGAGTGGAGTATCCACCTTAACAGGGACGCCTTTAGAAGACGACGCTGCATCAGGCCATCCAGTATAAATGACTTAATTATTTGGAATATCTTTTTTGCGGTCAACTTACTTCTGTTTTTCAGGATTTTTGCGCCTGTCAGCCATATAAGGATAATGCCAATTGACCCCAGCAGAAAGATAATAACCGATGAAACTGTGACTATATCCTCAGCGGAAACGGCCGCTGAATGACAGGGCAGGCAGATAACGCCTCTTGCAGGCAGCACGCTCGCCGCAGCCCCAAGGTTGTTATTCCTGTGATGACACCTTGCACAGAATTCCCTTTCATCATCTTCAGGCATTATGTGAATGTCACGGGCTTCACTGTCGGCTGCTTCTCTTTTCCAGGCAATTACATTATCACCACTGTTCCTGAATGGTTTTGCGTCGTTAAGGTGACAGGCCTCACAGGCTACAGAAATATGAGGATCATGAGCCTCATCGAGGTAATGACTTGAATGGCACTCCCTGCAACTCAAACGAACCGGATCATCATGGCTGAATTCCCCGGCCTTTCCGTGGCATTCCAGACATGAGAGATCCGAATGGGTTGCCTCTTCGTAACCCACATCAGAATGGCATTCAAGGCAGGAGTTATCCATCCGCTCCTTTTCAGCAATAGAGGACGCATTGATCTCCCTGACTGAAAAGGACAATAAAAGAAAAATTATGCAGGATGTAAAAAATATATTTTTCATACAATCTTTTAATTTTGCTGGTCTCGTAAAAACTGTTTTATACCGAGAGTAATATGCTCTAAGCCACAAAGTTGCTTTTGACTTCCTTGGAAGTCCCGAAAACGTCATTCCCGCGGTTGGAGCCTGCCCCGCACTTGATACGGGGGCGGGAATCCATAAGTGCCTGAATTGACTGGATTCCCGCCTTCGCGGGAATGACTAAAATGGCACAAAATTGTATTCTCGGACAGTTTCCTAGATAAAACAGGGTAATGTCCTTTGAGAAATTCGGATTGACCAATTTTATTTGATTGCCAACACGCAGATCTGTTTATGAAAGGCTGTATATAAGTGGTTTTTACAGGGATGATACACAGATATGACTTAATCACCGAATCAGGAGATGTTTAAAAAAGATATTCGATCAATGTAGCTTCATCAGGTGAAGTCCTTGTATTTCGATATTATACAATCATGCAAAAATATTCTGCAACTTTCTGATATTAATGGAATAAAAGTAACTTTAAAACTTTCATAACCCACATGTTCTTATGAGGAGCCAAAATAAAACCTCTTCGTTTCCTCTGCCTGTCCCGCCATCTTGTTGCGGAGTAGCTTTAGCGGAAACGAAAGCCCTGGCTAAGGCGGATGCCTCTGTGGTAAAAATCGTTTTTTGACAAGAGTGATCGCGCTTATTCGTTCTTCTTTTTGTGTTCACGAATCCTTTCCGTGAGATTGGGAACTACCTGAAACAGGTCGCCGATAAAGGTTACATCAGAGGCAGATATAATAGGGGCCTTTTTGTCGGTATTTATGGAAATGATGTATTTTGACTGGGCGATTCCTGCAAGATGCTGAATTGATCCTGAAATGCCGCATGCAATATACAGATCCGGCTGAACAGTTTTTCCGGTCTGGCCGATCTGGTGTTCCTGCCCGATCCATCCCGCGTCAACAGAGGCCCTTGAGGCGCCCACTTCCGCGCCAATTTCATCAGCCAGGTCTTCCAGTACCTTAAAACCCTGAGA
>CAZJOB010000173.1:2576-7413 GCA_964547435.1 uncultured Desulfatiglans sp.
TGGCATCCTCCAGTTTAATATGCTTTTTTTCTGCCATTATGATGTCCACGACACGAGTAATAAAATCCTTTTTATCCAGATCAACGGACATCACCTCTTTTGTGCCGGTTCTCGCAGTATCCCTGGGAATCTTCTTCATGACGCCGGGACGAACCGTAGCCATCTGCGGCCGGTTGTCAGGACATACAATGGTGGCCATTATATTTCCGCCAAAGGCAGGCCTGGTCTGCAATAAAATGCCATCCTCTGCGCTTATCTCCAGTGCCGTACAATCAGCGGTCAGACCGGTTCTCAGCCGGTTGGCCACCCGGGGTGCAAGATCCCGCCCCAGAGGAGTTGCGCCGAATAAGAGAATTTCAGGCTTTTTCTCTCTGGCGATCTGAACGACTGCCTTTGTATAGGAATCAGTCCGGTACAACCTGAATGATTCATCCTGAACCATAATCACATGATCAGCGCCGTAAAAAATCAATCCATCGGCAATACGCTCCGTTTCATGGCCTATAAGTATCGCTGTAACAGGCTGGTTTTTCCCCATTCTTGAAAACTCATTCGCCAGGCCACGGGCCTTTCCAAGGAGTTCCAGGGACACCTTTGCCGGTTTATGATTCTCCTGCTCAATAAAAACATAGATGCCCGTAAATGGCGTCACATCCATATGAATTCTATCCCCGGAACCTTCAAATGTTATGGCGCCGAACTCACAGGCATCAATACAGGCGCCGCAATTTGTGCAATCAGTGCCTATTACTGCCTTTTTAGCCTGAATCTTTATAACCCCGTAAGGACATGCAGCAACACAGAGCTTGCACCCCTTGCATTTTTCTTCATTCACAACAACTGACATAAAACATCCTTTTCAAAAAAAATACTGAACGGCCCTGTCTTGATGACGGCAATCCCCTGCCGCACCTTTCATGCCACGTCGGCCTTAAAGCCTTATGAGGGCCTTCTCGATAATAAAATCCAGAATATCTTCAGCCATCTCCCCGGATTGCTTTTCAATAATCAGTCCATCGCGGGTGTGACTTGGCGTAAATGTCTTTCTTACCCATGTCGGCGATCCCTTGATGCCGATTCTCATGGGATTCAACTTCAAATCTTTCAACGTCCATGTAATGACTTCCCTGTCTCTATAGGCCCTCAGAACCCCGTTCATGGTCTTGAAGCGGGGTTTGTTGATACGTTTGGAGACCGTAATCAGAGCGGGAGTCTTCATCTCAATTACACGAATAACGCTGTCAAAATTGCTCTTTACAGTAACAGTCTTTCCCTGAACATCTATCTCTTCGGCATAGGTTGCCTGAGGAAGGCCCAGGGCCTCGGCAAGTTGCGGCCCGACCTGGCCCGTGTCCCCGTCAATTGCCTGCCTTCCGCAGAGTATCAGATCATATTTTTTAATTTTTTTAATTGCCGCTGAAAGCATATAGCTGGTTGCAAGGGTATCGGCTCCGGCGCAGGCCCTGTCGCTTAAAAGAATCGCCCTGTCAACCCCCATGCAAAGCGCCTCTCTCAGCGCGATTTCAGCCTGTAGTGGCCCCATTGATAAGGCAGTAATCTCGACATTATCATGACTGTCTTTTATTCGAAGCGCCTCTTCAATGGCATTTTTATCCTCCGGATTGATTATGCTCGGGACACCCTCCCGAATCATCGTGCCTGTCTTGGGATCGATTTTCACCTCATTGGTGTCAGGCACCTGTTTCATGGTAACAATGATATTCATTTAAAACCTCTTTAGGGCACGAATAATTAACAGCCGATTGCCCGTGAAATAACAAGTCTGAGTATCTCGGACGTACCTTCCCCGATCTGGAGAAGGCGCTGATCCCTGTAAAATCGCTCCACATCATAATCCTTGAAAAGACCATATCCTCCATGAATCTGTACCGCCTCATCAGCCACTTCCCTGGCGATCTCACTGCAATACAGTTTGCTCATGGCTGCCTCTTTTCCATAGGGACGTTTGTTCTCGCACAGCCAGCAGGCCTTATACAAAATGTTCCTCGCCAGTTCGATCTTTAGTTCCATATCCGCGAGTTTAAAGGCAATGGTCTGCTGTTTGCATATTGGACGGCCGAACTGGATGCGCTCCTTGGAATACCTGAGCGCTGCTTCATAGGCCCCCTGCGCACAGCCCAGACCCATTGCGGCTATGGAGAGGCGACCGCCGTCAAGGGTTGCGAGCATCTGTTTAAATCCATCACCGGGTTTTCCGAGTACAGTGTCATTTGAAACACGGCAATTGTCTAAAAAGAGTTCCGCGGTGTTGGAGGCCCTCCACATCAATTTGCGCTTTAAGGTGTTCCGGGTGAAACCCTGAGAGCTGTTTTCGACAATAAAACAGGTATAGTCTGTCTTGCCGTCGGGCCTGACGCCTGTCACGGCCTGGACTATGGAGCCCTTTGTCATCGCAGTATTGGCGTTCGTGGTCAATGTCTTTCTGCCGTTGATGATCCATGAGTCGCCGTCCCTGACAGCGGTTGTCCTGGTCCCTCCGGCATCGGAACCGGCATTTGGCTCGGTCAGGCCGAATCCCATAAGAGTCCTCCCCCTGCAAAGGTCAGGCAGGTATTTTCTCCTCTGGGCTTCGGAGCCGAAATAATAAACAGGATTTATGCCAAGAGAGTTGCAGGCAGCGATTGTTGCTGCCTGTGAACCGTCTATTCTGGCAACCTCTTCCACGGCGATGATATAGGAAATATAATCCAGACCCTGGCCGCCATACTCCTCAGGGATAACCATGCCGAACAAACCAATATCGCCCATCTTTTCTGTCAACGATATGGAAAACTCCTCCTTTTCTTCCAGATCGCCGGCCACGGGCCTGATCTCGCTTTCAGCGAACTCCCTGACCGCCTTTCGGATCATCTGGTGTTTTCCATCCATCTCATAACATAACGTCATTGTACTGATTCTTTCTCTTATTGATTATATTTAATTTAATTAAGTTATATTAAATCTAAAATAGCGTTTAGATATATCATCAATTCGGTTCTAAAGACAATAAAAAATTGATACACGCGGACAGGTTTCAAATTGATTACACGAGCATGCTTATTTTTTGTTTGAATCTTTCAGAGTATTTTGATACGAGATATCTATTTAATTTGAAAGGAGTCATAATGTTAGCAGGCGTCAGCGATATCAGCATATATATACCCAATTATTATCTTCCCCATGAGGAGCTTGCAAACGCACGGGGGATACCAAAAGAGAAATACCATACGGGCCTCGGGAGTCACAACATGGCAATTATTCCCAACTGGGAGGATTCCGTGACCATGGGCGCCAACGCGGCCCAGCAGCTCATTGAGAGAAACAATATAGATCCTGATAAAATCCGCCAGCTCGTTGTGAGCACTGAAAGCGGTGTGGATCATTCCAAACCCGTGGCAAGTTTTGTGCAGGGTTTATTGAACATCGGCACACGATGCAGGGTGTATGAAATCAAACACGCCTGCTACGGCGGCACTGCCGGACTAATTGATTCGATTGAATGGATATCCCGTCACGATAACTCTGAACCCAAGGGAATCGTTATCATGACCGATATCGCCAGGTACGGCTTCGGAAACCCCGGAGAACCTACCCAGGGGGCAGGCGCCCTGGCCCTGCTCGTAGAGGCAAATCCAAGGCTGTTCACCATGGATACATTGCTGAACGGCGTCTTTTCAAAAGATGTGTTTGATTTCTGGCGGCCCACAGGGCACCGTGTGCCTATTGTGGATGGAAAATATTCCATTGACTGTTATTACATGGCGCTGGAGGGCGCTGTCTCGCACTTTCGCTCAAACCACGGGCTTAAGGAAGGGGAACTGCTGGATAACCTGGATTATCTGATCTACCATATGCCCTTTACTCGAATGGCGCACAAGGCCCACAGGCATCTTGTGGATATGGAGTACAGGGATGCCGGCGAAGAAGCCAGGGAAAAGATCTTTGAAGAAACCTTCGCAAGAATGGTTGCCCCAAGTCTGCTGGGCGCTCAGGAGGTCGGCAACATCTATACAGGTTCCGTTTATATGGGCCTTGTCAGTCTTCTGGAATCGGAAAGAGAAAAAGTGGAGGGGAAAAAAGTCGGGCTTTTCAGCTATGGCAGCGGATGCGGGGCTGAATTCTTCGTTTGCAACATTAAGCCCGGCATTGGCAAAATCCTTGATTCCCTGAGTTTCAGCGAACAATTGAATAACAGAAAAAGACTCACCTTTGAGCAGTACATACAATTCTACTCAAAATCAGGTGAAGAGGTCCATTACTATCCTGAGGAGGCAAAAGGTTTTAAGAATAAATTCACCAGATTTGTTTTTACAGGATTTCAGGGTCATAAGAGGCAATATTTATAAAAGCACTCATATTCAAGCCGTTATAGAGTCATCTCCCTTGAGAGTACTCCTCCCATTTTTTATCCACCTGATCCTGAAACTCGGATATTCTGGATTCGGAGAGCGCTTTAAAACGGCTTTGTGTCCTGAAATAGTCTGCAACAGGGCGTCTATTTTTATTCAGCAGGCGTTTTGACGGCCCGGAAAGACTCCGCTTGCCCTTTTCAATCTCATAAAGGTCATAGAGCCCCGTTTCAACGGCAAGCCTGCCGATCTTTACGGCATATTGCGGTTCGAAACCCCACCCGGAAGGGCAGGGAGTGTGTATATGAATATATTTGACACCCTTGAAACTCTTTGCCTTTTTGATCTTATCGAAAAGATCCAGGGGATAGGAAGGCGAAGCAGTCGCTATGTAATCCACATTGTGAGCAGAGATAATCGCCGGCATATCCTTGCTAACCGTAAGCTTTCCTGTAATAGGGGTCGTGGTGGTAAGCACCCCCTGGGGT
>CAZJOB010000174.1:0-7377 GCA_964547435.1 uncultured Desulfatiglans sp.
GACATCCTCAGTGGCATTCACGAGATAGGCGGGCAGAATGCCGGCCACCTTGCGGACCTCATCCATCTTGCCATTTATCAGCAGAGCGCCGGCAATGCGAGTGGCGTAATCCAAAGTGCTGGCAATGTAATTATTGAAGAAGGTCGCGCCGCCATCTATGCCGATGACATATATGAAGCCGAAGCCGCCGAAGTAGTCGCCGTCGGAGTAGGTCGTAACAACGTCGTTGGATCTTTCAGATACCCCCAGCGAAAGCATGGCCGTCTGGAGGGCGTAGTAGTGCTTCTGGTCGCTGGCCGCGAAACCGGCTTTTGGATCGGATGGCGTGATGAGCACCACACTGCCGATTGCTGTATCGATGATGTTGATCAGGCCGAGATCCTTCAGGTAGTTAAATGCGGCATCCTTGTCTGGGAATGACTTCTCGGCAAAGACCAGGATGTTCGTGTTGGAACGATTGGCGCGCCCGCTCCACAGGTTCGCCGACCTGTACACATACGTAGTTCCTTTGGGATAGCCGTCAAGTACAGGATGCGACTTGAAGGTCACCTTGCCGGATCCCTGTGAGGCAGCGGCCGCGGGGCTGCTCACGCGAGTCTCTTCCAGTGTCTCGAAAGTGGCCTTGTTCCCCTTACTATTGGTGTAGTTCAGCGCAAAAACGCCAGTGGTAAACGATAGGCTCACCATTAGCGCGAGTGCAAGAGTCAATGTGAATTGGTTCTTCAGCATAGGTCAATCTCCTTTTCTTTCCGGCGTGTTTGCCGGAGGCGTTTCAGCCAGGGTTTTCGATATGGCCTTTTGGGCACAACCGCAATACCGGACCCTTTCAATAATTAGAAAAAATCCGGGCACACAGCGAATACCGCATTATCAGGCAAAAATAGATAAGCCTGCCTCGACACATTCTTCTTAACCAGGGGCGTCAAATGAGTTACTGAAGATCGTTCCCGCTCTTAATAGTGAATATTTGAAAACCGCGGACGAATTCAGTTACTACTCTGCAGCAGGACCAGATTTTCAAGGGACTCAATGTTACGTTTGAGGTCTGTGCGACCTGGAAACTCCTTCAGCATATCCCGTAGATTCTGCAGGGCGCGTTCAAAATCCTCCTGATCCAGGGCCAGCCGCGCGAGGGAAATCAGCGCTCTCTCACGATAAAGATCATAGGAACTGGCGCGCTGATATAAAAGTTCGGCACGGTTGTAGTTGCCCTTTTTCTGGTGAATGCCGGCCAGGGACATCAGCGCATAGGCATTGGACGGATCCAGTGCTATGGCCTTCTCCAAAGCATCACGAGCGGAGGATTCATTGTCTTTGTATATGCTGATATCCGCCTCTCTCATCAGGACCTTGCTCTGATTCAGTTTGTCCAGGCTGCCCCATTTCTGACGAGTCGAATGAACGACCTGTTCGAGCAGAGCCCATTCTTCCTCCTGCTTCAGCCAGTTCATAGCCTGATCAATGAACATAAAATCCAAACCCTTTGCGAAGCCGGATTTCATCAGATCGACCGCCCTTTCGATACTGCCCAGTTCCATGTGCAGTGTGGCACAGACCTGTAGATTGGACTCCTTATCGTCACCAAGACGTATGGCCGTTTCCAGGCTGGAAAGCGCCGTTTCCCGTTCTCCTGCCTGAAGCGCCGCCTGCCCCCGGTATACCCAGAGTGAGGCATCGTCCGGCTTTTCCAGCAGCATACTCTCAACCAGGGTCAATGCGGACTGGTGCTGATAAGTTTTGCTAAGGGAATGCAACAGACCTCTCTTATACTGTTCGTTATCCGGATCCAGCATCAGCCCCTCCTGGAAGGCATTCGCCGCGCCCCAGTAATTCCCTGTCTTATAATTGACATATCCCAGGGCGCCAAACATCTGGGCGGTATGGAGCCCCAGCCCGGCAGCATGGGCCAGATGCTTTTGAGCTTCTTTATAGCGTTCCAGCCGCATGTAAAGCAGCCCCAGGGATTCATGCACACGAATATAATCAGGCAAAGGGATCAGGGCGATGAGAAAGGCAGTTTCCGCTGCCTCATATTTTTCCAGCGCTAAATAGCCATGCCCGATCAGGTAGAGCAGAAAGACGCTGATTTTGTTCATCTGTTCCGTCGGTGCAAGGCCTCCCACTACCGCCTGTTGTTTTAGTTTGCCATCAGGATCACCGCTTTCTATCAATTCCAGTACTGAAGATCCTTTTTCCCTGATGTATGAAAATGCCCCTTCATAATCTTTCCTGTTGAAGTACTCGATATATTCTCTTACAGTCTGACGCTCCTCGAACAGAGGCAGCCCTTCTTTCTCTAACTGCGGCGGGCTAACCGGCGGCAGCAGCATCTCCACATCGGGAAGCTGTATATTTAAATCCATATCCGCCCCATGGACAGTGTGGCAACTGAGTAACAACAACAAACCAAATTGGACTATTCGTTTCATAAACAATCTTCTCATTATTTCCGGAACACCACAGGCCAGAGATATTCCGCCTTCACCGGAACCCCCTGTTTAGTAGGAGGTGTGAAACGCACCTGTGATGCGAATTCCAGTATTTTTTTATTTTTGGAAGGGAAAGGATTTTCTAAAATACTGATTGGATATGTCCTTCCCGCCTCATCAATAACAATATGAAGCTCTATTTTATATTCCAGGATATTCCGGTCCAAAGCTTCCTTCGGGTATTCCATCGAAGGTGCACTGATTACCATTGGAATATTGTCGAGTTCTGGAAGAGAAACTGTTCCCAAGTCACCCTGGCCACCCCACCCCATCCCCAGATCATCACCTCCATAACCTCCCGGACCGCCGGTACCGAACCCGCTGATAGCGATATTTTCCATATCCACCTCCAGTTCCATGATGTCCAGCTTGGCAGGGTCTTCAGCATTCGCAATGAACAGGGAAGGCATTGGCGAGTCCGGCGCACCTTCCTGTTTTATCGGGGTAGGCGGAGGAGGTGGTAGTGAGTACATCTGAACTTCATGCATGATGATTTTTGGTGGTGTTTCAACCTCGTATTCGATATCCAGTGACGCCAGAAGCAATAGAATAATCAACAGCAGCGTGCCCGAACAGGAGGCCAGAATTTTCCGGTTTTTGTCCGACAGGGTCCGCAGCATTATGGCGCCTCCACTGTTCCTATGCTGATTGACCTGGCTCCGCCCAGTTTGGCCTGGTCCATAACCCTCACCAGGAGATCGGTCGTGACTTTCCGGTCCGCCTGGATCACCACCGGCCTGTCCTGAACCATAAGCAATGCGGAGACCGTGGAACGAACACCGGAAACACCTATATTGCTGTGATCGTAGATTACCTCTCCTGCAGAAGTTATGGCCAGCAGGATCAGTTCATTTTCCAGTTTCTGCGCCGTCACGGCAACAGGCTTTTCCACTTTTACACCGGTCTCTTTGATGAAAACCGTGGTTACGATGAAGAAAATAAGCAGGATGAACACCACATCAATCAGTGGCGACAGATCAATGGCGTGCCTGGGTTCCTGATCAAGCCTTTCCTGTAGTGACGGTTTCATGGAGTCCCCTCCCGATTGCGATAACGAATAAACGACAGCAACAGCAAGCCGGGAATCACCATAATCAGCCCCAGTTGCGTGGTGATCAATGCATCGGCAATTCCGCTGCCCAACAGCATCTGCTGATCCAGGCTTCCGGAGATGGACATAGTGCGAAAAGTCGTCAGCAGTCCGGCAATGGTGCCGAGCAATCCCATAAGCGGCAGGGCGCTAAGCAGAACGGGCAGTACCCTGAGCCAGGTTTTAACCTGTCTTTTCCAATCCTTGCTACAGCGGCCCAGTATCAGGTTGAACTGCAATATATAACAGAAAAGCGCCAGCCCCAGGATGGCCCATACCACCGGGTTATCAACGAACTGCAACAGACGAAAATCTTTATTCATGGTCGAGACACCTCCATCGGCAACTGACTGAGAAGCACAGCGTCGTTTTCGAGCCTGGAAAAAATATCCTTTACCTTCCGAGACATCAACCCATGGGCCAGCAAAGCCGGGATCGCGACGACCAGCCCCAGTTCGGTAGTGACCAGGGCCTCTGAAATACCGGCCGACACCGAACTGGCATCTCCCGCGCCGAACAGGGTCATCAGTTTGAAAGTGGTGATCATGCCGGAAACGGTTCCCAGTAATCCCAGCAGCGGTGATACGGAGGCTGTCATTGCTATTGCACCGAGCCAGCTTTCGAGCCTGTTGCGCTGACCCAGTAACGCGGCATGGAGACGATCATCGCGCTGGTCATATGCCTGGTGGGGGGTCAGCGCGATCTGAAGCATCTCCTTTTGGGGACCTTTTACTTTCTCTACAATTGAATTCAGGGTGGCGGTATTATCCTTCATGGCAGAAGTCACCCGCTCCGCCAGGGAGGGAAACAAGGGCGGCATGCGGAACAGGGATACGGCCTTGCACACTGCCGTGATCGAGGCAAAGAGGGCGAACAGGAGGATCGGAATGACCCAGATGCCGCCTTTTTGCAGATGTTGCAGGAGCGTCTCCTGATCCTCCGCCAGAAGAAGTGCCCGGGACAGGGTCGGATCAAATGTGATACTCCCGGAAGAGTTCTGGTACAGACCTTTGATTCCGGCGTGAGCCTTGTTATCGAACAGCATGCTCACGCGGTTCATGTCACCTTCTCTCTTTATGAGACCTGATTGCTGCTGTGCATCCTGCAGAAAAAGATGTACCGGTCCCAGGCTCAATATGTCTACATCCTCAATCTGACCGTCCGGCTTAATCACGCTATCCTGTCGCCAGCCTGGGTATAGGCTTGCCTGCTGTTCCGCCAGTAGTCGGTTGAACAACTGCAGATCCTCTACTAAACTAAATTCAACAACATCCCCCAATGAGCGTCTGCCGCTGTGATCCAGAAACCCGGCCAGAAGACGGCTCTGATAATCGCTCTGCTCCTGCCAGGTTTTCAGCCGGTTTTCTATCTTGCTCAGACTCAGTGTTTCCTCATCCGCCGCCCTGCGAGCCGCAACTGCCTTTTGCCTCAGGTCCAGTACCTGATTCTGCTCCTTATTGATCCGGAGTGACATTTTTTCTCTTTCTTTACTGATGTCTACTTCAGTCACGCTGAGATCCTTCTGCGCCCTTTCGATATCCTTCTTCAGTTCCTGCCTTACCCCGGACAATTCAGCCCCGCCGGCAAGGGCGCTGACAGCGCAAAAAACCGGAATTATGCTCAGTCGGATTATATACTTCAGCCTCATTTCAGTTATCCCCCGTGGCCCTGGCATTCAGTTGTAACGGAATCGTGATCAGTTCCGGATTCATGCGACGCTCCAGTATCGCGATTATTTGGGCGATCCGCTCTCCATTCGTGACAGGTGTCCATTTCCAGCCATCAGGATCGGCAATACCCGCTGCGGCATGGCTCTGATCGGCAGTGACATACCAGCCATGACTGAGCCCAAGATAAACCTGCTTCACCAGATATTCCTTTCCATCGGACAGGGTCATTACCGTTTCATGAAGCGTGACTTTTTGCTGGAAATCGTCAAGCTGATTCAGCAGATTGAGCACAAGCTGCAACTTCTCACTGCTGGTAAGCAGCGGTTTTTCCAGGCGATGCAGTTCTTCATCCCAGCCTTCCCGCAGAGGTGGTGGTAATTGGACGTGCAGCGTTTTTAGCCGAATCGCCGCCTGTCTCAGGCTCCGCTCCAGGGCTTCCTGTTCCTTCTCCAGGCGGGTTTGTTGCGCCAGCAAGTCAAGACGTCGCTGTTCAACTTCATCCTGTTCCTGCGCCGACTCTTTCAGTAACCGGTTCAACTCCCTGGCCTCACGCTCCAGCAAGGATAGCTGCTGCTCCAGAACCGGTTTATCCCTGCGCCAGTTCTTCCGTAACAGGTCTTTCTGATGTTCCAGGCCTGTCCACTGCATTGTAAGCTTGTGGATATCCGTGACCGGATCATCTGAGGCAAATGAAATTACGGGAATTAAAAAAATCGCGAGCAAGACCGCATTAAGGATTGTGTGTTTTAACATATCTTATCCCCATTCAATATAAAGTTCTCCAGCCTGATCCAATCGCCCGGCAGGGCTTCATCGCGCATAAATCCGCCAACATTCTTTCCATCACTTACAAAATTGAAAGCCAACTCCAGGGGCGGGCCAGAATCTACTTTATCAATGGTTCCTTTCCACAAGCCAACGATATTTACAGGTGCTGAAGTTTTAGATGAATGCACACAACCGGCAATAAGCAAAAGCCCAAGGACAACGGTAATATATTTCATATCTATTCTCCTGTGCAGTAATTCGACATTTGTTTCATTTGTCGACAGGAAGTAATGTGAAAAACAGGGGTCTGCCCTTGAGACTGGACAGTTACTAATAAAAATCAAAAACAATTGGATTCCCACCTGCGTGGGAATGACGACAAAAAACTATTCGTAAATTTCATGTGATGATGCAATATCAGTTATCAATTAACAATCCGCCTGAGGCAGACAAATTAAATTACAGCAATATAAAAGCTATAAATCGAAAAGACTTGTAAGGCAATAAGATACTATACCCGAATAAATATAATGGATTAGATTTAAGACTTTTTTGTAATAAATGCAAGAAAGAAAAGATAGAGGTCAGATATCAGATGTCTGAGGTCAGATTAAAAAACAAAGATTTCTCTCTTTGGTCGAAATGACAGGAAAAAGAGACAGGTCAGTATTAAATGCAGACTGTTAGACTGATGACTGCCGTCTTCGCCAAGGCTTCGCCACGCCAGGGAAGGCTGTTAGGGGTGTTGATTGGGGATCGGAACACCATTTTGAAATTCAATATCCATTTCATTATGTTTTTTCAGAGTATTCTTTTTAATGGTTATCAATATAATTCTTTAATTACTTCAACCGGCATGGCGAATCTGAATATCCACTTCCTGTCTTATGTCAAGATAATGCTGGTAATTGTTATAGAATAGGGGACGCGCCTCAAAATATCAATTGGTACCATATTTTGATTTTATAGGATGTCCCCTATTCTAAGGTTGGAGTTATTTAATCTAATAACCTGACATCGTTCCCTTTCATTGTCCGATTTTAATAATGGTATCTACAAGAAATAATGGTGATATATACTTCATCGACTGCATAGACTAAACGATTTGTATCATCAACCCTTCTGGACCAGAATCCGCTTAGGTTTTCCTTTAGAAGTTCCGGTTTTCCGATACCTATAAATGGGTCATTCCGTTTAATGTCATCAAGTAGCCTATTGATACGTTTAAGTGTTTTTTTATCTTGAGTTTGCCAATAGATATAGTCTTTCCAGGCCTCATCAGTCCACGCGAGTTTTTTATTCATTGATCATTTCTCTTTCAATCGTTTCACCATTTTTATATTGATTGATAGATTTCGCA
>CAZJOB010000175.1:0-7334 GCA_964547435.1 uncultured Desulfatiglans sp.
AGCGCTATTAACATACCGCACCTCCGGTGCTGTTATTTATTATCCATAGATCAGGCCCCTTTTTTTTAACCCTGAAGGGGTAGCATGTTAATAGAAAATACATTATCAAACAAAACAAAGCCTCGTAGGGGCGACATAATAAATAAGGCTCCTCATAAGAATATGTGGGTAGAAATGTTAATCAATATTCAAAAATATAGGTTTTTGTTTGTCATTCTGAGCGAAGCGAAGAATCTCTATCATGAATAAGTTAGCACTGGATGGCGTGATCCGGCATGTGTTTGGTCATAAAATAGAGACCCTTCGCTTCGCTCAGGGTGACAGGCGTGGGTATAGTTGTAAATAACTTGCCTGATAATTTTCTAAATAATACAGGGTAATATCCTTTAAGAAATTCGGATTGACCAATTTTTTTAGATTGCCATCACGCAAATCTGTTTATGAGAGTCTGTATATAATTTGTTTTTACAGGAATAATACACAGAATTTTTGTCATTCCCGCGCAGGCGGGAATCCAGTCATTTCAGGTATTTATAGATTCCCGTCTGCGCGGGAATGACGTTTTTTGGACTTTTTACGAGACCAACATAATTCATTAATTTCGCAGTATTATTGTGCGATATACAAATTTCTTATGTATGGATTTTCAAGCAAATCCGTACAAGATTTTTATATGATTCCAGCATTCGCAATGATTGAGTTATCCATATTGTCATTCTGAGCGAAGCGAAGAATCTCTCATAAATCTGTTATCCCGAATGGCGTGACCTGACAGGTGACTGGTCATAAAATAGAGACCCTTCGCTTTCCATCCTCCGTAGCAGTGCTACTGCGGAGGACGAGCGCTCAGGGTGACAGGCATCGGGCACAGCTGTAGGGGCTAAACCTATGCCTGACCCGACGACTTGTCACGCCGAAGGCTTGGCGCGAAGGCGGCTGTCGGCCCGCCAAGGTTGTTTATGGGCACATACCGGGCAGACAGCCGCCTTCGCAATCGCTTCGGCGGGCAGACACTCAGGTCTGCCCCTACAGGTTCTTTTCGTTTTCCGTATACCTTAAACCGTAAACCTTACACCGTTATTGCAGCCTTGCGCCCTGCGCCCTTTAACCCATTCTTATTTTCCCACTCCGCAGCATTTCTTGTATTTTTTTCCGCTTCCGCAGGGACATGGATCATTCCTTCCAACCTTTTCCCCATCCCTTTTTACTGTAACGGCCTTATCTCCTTCACCGCCGTGACTGAACTGCATTCTCCGCTTCTTCTGGGGGACCTCCTCCGGTTTCTTTTTCATAAGCTGTATTCGGGAGAGGGTCATGATTATTTCATCATTTATTCGTTCCATCAGCCCCCCGAAGAGTTCAAAGCTCTCTTTCTGATATTCCTTTAAGGGGTCCTGCTGGGCATACCCCCTGAGACCGATACCCTCCTTGAGATGATCCATGTCCATCAGGTGCCTGAGCCACTCATTATCTATGATCTGAAGCATTATTATCTTTTCAAAATTCCTAAGCTGTTCATCGTCAGCACCCTTTCTTCTGTTCTTAAATGCTTCAAGTGCCTGCTTATTGACCATTTCGCCAAGGGATTCCTGTGTGAGAGAATTAAATTCCTCCTCTCCAATATCCGTTGGCCCGATTCCCGGCCTGAAACCGAAGACCCTTATTATATTTTCGTTCAATCCCTGAATATCCCAGTCTTCAGGATATGACTTGGGACTGGTGTAACCGGCTATCAGAACATCTGTTTTTTCCTCTATCATGTCCTGAATAATTTCTTCTATCCCTTCTCCGTTCAGTATGCTTTTTCTTAGTGAATAGATAATCTCTCTGTGCTGATTCATTACATTATCATACTCAAGAAGATGCTTTCTTATATCAAAATTGTGCGCCTCAACCTTTCTCTGTGCGTTCTCGATTGCCCGTGAGATCAGATTTGCCTCAATGGGCTGCCCCTCTTCCATTCCGAGACGCTCCATAATCGATGATATTCTGTCCGAACCGAATATTCGTAAAAGATCATCCTCGAGTGAAAGATAGAAACGTGATGAACCGGGATCTCCCTGACGGCCCGATCTTCCTCTCAACTGATTATCTATACGGCGGCTTTCATGTCTTTCGGTTCCCAGTATATGCAGACCTCCCAGTTCCTTGACCCCTTCGCCAAGGACTATATCCGTTCCTCTTCCTGCCATGTTCGTGGAAATAGTAACTGTTTTTTTCTGGCCGGCCTGTGCTATGATCTCGGCCTCCCTCTGGTGATGTTTGGCGTTTAAGACCGAATGGGGAATGCCGGCCCTGAACAGCATCTTATGAAGCACCTCGGATTTATCTATGGAAATGGTCCCCACCAGAACCGGCTGTCCTTTTTCATAGAGTTCCCGGATTTCCTGAACAACCGCGCTGAATTTTTCTCTCTCAGTCTTGTATATGACATCCGGATAATCCTTGCGGATCATGTTTCTGTTGGTTGGTATGACAGTAACATCAAGTTTATATATATTATGAAACTCGGTCGCCTCCGTGTCGGCTGTTCCGGTCATGCCAGCAAGTTTTTCATACATTCTGAAAAAGTTCTGAAAGGTTATGGTCGCAAGGGTCTGGTTCTCTTCAGCGACACTCACGCCTTCCTTTGCCTCTACGGCCTGATGCAGACCATCGCTCCACCTTCTTCCGGGCATCATGCGCCCTGTGAATTCGTCAACAATAACAACCTGGCCGTCCTTTACAACATACTGGACATCATTTTCAAAAAGCCAGTAGGCCTTTATAAGCTGCTGGGTTGCATGAAGCAGCTCGGAAGTCTTCATATATCCGGTCTCCAGAACCTTGAGCCTTTCCGCCTTTTCTTCATCGCCGAGATCCTGATTTTCTCTGATGCGGTAACTTTCCTCATCAATATCAGGCAGCATAAAGTCTCCAAGACCTCCCCCGGAGAAAAATTTTATGCCCTTTTCCGTCAGTTCAACGGAATTGCCGCGTTCATCAATAATACAGAAAAGATCCTGATCCAGATCAGGAAGGAGTTTCTGGCTCCTCATAAAACTCTCTTCACGGTCGATCTTCTTTTTAAGGCCCTGATTGTTTGCCAGGACGTCCAGAAATGCGGGATTTTTCGGATCTCCACGCTGAACCTGCAGGAGGAGTTGTATGGTTCTGTCCCCTTCATCTCCTTCTTTAAGCAGGTTTTTCGCTTCATTGAGAATGGACCTGACAATCGCTCCCTGTTTCTTCTTCAGATTTATTACCAGGGGCTTGGCCTCCATGTATATCTTGTTTTCGCTCTGCTCCACAGGCCCGCTTATTATCAGGGGGGTTCTGGCCTCATCGATCAGTATGCTGTCAACCTCATCGACTATGGCGAAATAGTAATCCCGCTGTACAAGCGCGTTGATGTCATATTTCATGTTATCGCGAAGATAATCAAAACCAAATTCATTATTGGTGCCATAGGTTATATCGCACGCGTATGCCTGCTTGCGTTCGGATTCGCTCATTCCATGGACAATTACACCCACGGAACAGCCCAGGAAATTATAGATTGCCCCCATCCATTCAGCGTCCCTTTTAGCCAGGTAGTCATTTACTGTGACCAGATGCGCTCCTCTGCCGGCAAGAGAGTTAAGGTATAGGGGCAGTGTGGCAGCCAGTGTCTTGCCTTCGCCTGTCTTCATCTCAGCAATTTTGCCCCTGTGAAGTACGATACCTCCCACCAACTGGACATCAAAATGGCGCATTTTCAAGACCCTGGAAGATGCCTCACGCACTGTGGCAAAGGCCTCAGGAAGGAGATCCTCAAGGCTTTCACCCTTTGAAAAGCGCTCCCTGAATTCGATGGTTTTTGCCTTTAACTGGTCGTCGGTAAGGGCATGAAAATCCTTTTCCAGGTTGTTAATGGCATCCACGATGGGCGCCATGCTCTTCAGTTCCCTCTCATTTTTGCTGCCGAAAAATTTTTTTACCAGATCACCTATCATCTTCTGTATATTAACTCCCTTTGTTCTAAACTATTTAACTCCGTCTTCCTTGCGCCCTGAGCCCCGCGCCTGTTCTTTCCCCATGCAGACCCTTGTATTACCACCTGTGATACCTGTTTTTGGAGAGGTATAATACAACACATTGAAAAATAATGGAAATGAAATGATTTGAATCTTAATTGAGAATATAATTAAGAGGATTAACCGGAACACCCTGAAGGTGCACCTCATAGTGAAGATGCGGACCTGTTGAGCGGCCTGTATTTCCGACAAGGGCAATACTCTCCCCCCTTTTTACGGCCTGCCCGCTTTTTACAAGCGATTTGGAAAGATGCGCGTAACGTGTTTTAAACCCGTAACCATGGTTGATTATCATAAGATTTCCGTATCCATAGTCCTTTGTAACTGATTCGACAACACCATCAGCCGGCGCTACAATCGTTGAACCGTTTCTTGCCGAGATATCCAGTCCGCTGTGAAACTCCCTTTCATTTGTAAAGGGAGATATTCTGTAACCGAACCTGGAACTTACCCAGCCTTTTGCAGGCCAAACGGATGGCGTGCAGGCGAACATGGACTTCTGGCTGTCGAGGAATTCCAGAAGATCGGCCTTCTCCTGTGTCTGAACTGAGATCTCGGTATCCAGATTGTCCAGGGATTGGTGCATCAGCCGTACAAGCTTCTCATGCGCCTTTTCAATAGAATATCGCTGATCCAGTAATGTCGGGTCAGAACCCCCTATTCCCAGGAACTGAATATTGTCTTCGCCCGGCTCCAGGTTGACCATTACCTTGAGCTTATTATCAAACTGTTTAAGCTCCACCATCTTGCTGTTTATGTTATCGATTTTGCTGGCTAAGGCGGCAATCTGAGCATCTTTCTGCCTGTTTTCTTTTATGAGCTGGGCCTTTTCGGGGATCTGCTTTTTTATATTATAGTAATCGTATAATGATAATGATAGAAAAGAGACTGAAACAATAAAGATTAATACAAGAAGATGTAAAAATATCTTTGGTATCTTATATTGTCTCACATTTTTAATATCGTCAGGGAGTACAACTATTGTTACTTTTTTAAAAGCCAAATCGTCACTCAATCCTTAATAGAGGGTTGCATGTCAAATTATAATACAGCAATAAAACAAAATATGACAATAGTTTGGGCTAATTAACACGAAAAATTCAAAGTTGTCAACTATTTTCTTTTATTGACATCCTCATCCTGCTTGCCTGATAGATAATTATGCAATTTTTCTGCCAGAGACCTGTTTATTCCTGGTATTTTAATCAATTCTTCCGGCGATGATTTTGCGATGGCTTCGATATCACCGAATCTTTTCAGCAGCAGCATCTTTTTCTTTCGCCCTATTCCCGGAACGCTGTCCAGCGATGACAGGGTCAAATCCCTGTTTCTCAGTTTTCTGTGATAACCGACCGCCCTTCGATGCGTCTCATCACGAATTTCCATTAAAAACAAGAGGACCGGGTGATCTTTCCTCAGATTAAGAGGGTTTTTACGACCCGGCACATATATCTTATCCGTTTCACCTTCACGACCTTTGGCAATGGCAGCCAGTTCCGGGAGATCCTTTCCAGGAAAATTCCGAAAAATCCTTTCAACTGTCTGAAGATGCCCCTTGCCTCCATCCACCAGAAAAAGATCCGGAGGGTCGCCCGCAGAAAGGCGTCTTGAGACCATTTCCGACATCATTCCGTAATCATTTATGCTGTCGACGCCCTTTATTTTGTAGTTCCGGTAACCTGATTTATCGGGCCTGCCATCCAGAAATGACACTATTGTTCCCACAGACTGGCTTCCCTGAAAGGTGGAAATATCAAGGCCTTCGATCCTTCTCGGCAATGCTTTAATCTTCAGAGCGGATTGCAGCAGATCCGGCAGATCCTCCTTATCAAGGCCTTTTTGTCTGGAAAGAAGGTCACGTGCGTTGGCAACGGCAAGGTTGACAACACCCAGTTTCTTCCCCCTGACCGGATGGTGAATGGTTATTCTCTTCCCCGCGATCTCGGAAAGCCATTCAGTGATTGAAAGGAGTTCTTCAACAGGTTCGGAAATAAGTATACTGCCCGGAATATATCTGTCTCCTGAATAGTACTGTTTTAAAAATGCCTCTATCACCTTTGAACCAGGGCCGTCAAAATTCTCAAACCGGTAATCCCTACTTCCCATGATCGCGCCCTGCCGGACAAAGAGGACAACCAGCACCGATACTCCATCTTTCTGGGCCACACCTATTACATCCTGATCCTTGAAATCACCGGATACAATGTTCTGTTTCTCAATGGTCCTCTCAACCGCCCTTATCTGATCCCTGACCCTGGCCGCCTCTTCAAATTTTTCTTCTTCGGCAAGCTGCCCCATCTCCTTCTTCAGTTGTTTCAACAGCTCAATGTTGCGGCCTTCCAGAAACAGCCTGACCATGTCTACTGTTTTCCGGTAATCATCAACCTGCACATCAAAGGCGCAGGGACCAAGGCATCTGCCAAGCTGAAAATTGAGGCACGGTCTTGCACGTTTGACAACAGGATTCTGTCTGCACTTCCTTATTCTGAATATGCGATTGATCAACCTTAATGTGCTGCGAACCGAGACCGAGGAGGAATAGGGGCCGAAATATATTGCCCCATCCTTTTTTGTCTGCCTGACCAGGCCAAGTCTGGGATAATCCTCATTTATGCCCAGCCTTAGAAAAGGATACTGTTTATCATCAATCAGCACTATGTTGTATCTCGGCCTGTGCTTTTTTATGAGGTTGCTCTCAAGTATAAACGCCTCTTTTTCAGTGGTGGTAATAATATATTCCAGGGACCTTGCGCGGTTGACCATCATAGCGGTCTTGCGGGTCAATTCGGATGGCGGCTTCAGATAGGATGAAACCCGGCTTCTGATATTCTTCGCCTTTCCGACGTATATTACTGTGTCCGCGCTGTCTCTGAAAAGATACACTCCCGGCGCCCTGGGAAGATTTTTTTTAAGAACCTCGGGATCAATCTCAAGCCTTTGCTGTTCTATGTTGATCATTTGCTGTCTTCTTTAAAATTGCATATATGCAGGTTAAGTGATATATGGGATGCCAGTCAAGTCAATTGACGATAAATTTATGAAACCATCCTTTCATCCAAAACTGGTAAATGACCCTTTTTCCGACCCGGGTCTATATATCCCCTTTCTCTTTGAAAAAAGGGCGCTGCTGTTTGATCTCGGTGAGCTGAATGCCCTTGCGCCAAAAGAGCTGCTCAAGGTCTCCCATGCCTTTGTCACCCATACCCACATGGACCACTTCGCGGGTTTTGACAGGCTGTTAAGGCTGTTTCTGGGGCGGGACAGGGAGCTTCACCTGTT
>CAZJOB010000176.1:0-6144 GCA_964547435.1 uncultured Desulfatiglans sp.
CCGCATTCATCACAGTACCAGGCCGGGATGCGATGGCCCCACCAAATCTGTCTTGAGATGCACCAGTCCCTTATATTGTTCATCCAGTCAAAATATACGTTTTCCCATGTCTTCGGGTATATATTCGTCTTTCCCGACCTTACCGCCTCAACAGCCTTTTCAGCCAGGGGCGCGGTCTTCACAAACCACTGTTTTGACAGCAGCGGTTCTATCATTGTTTTACAGCGGTAGCAGTGACCGATTGCGTTGTTATAGGGCTCAATCTTTTCAAGCAGACCCTGCTTTTCGAGATCCTTAAGTATCCTGTCGCGGCATTCAAACCTGTCCATTCCTTTGTATGGGCCTGCGAGTTCATTCATCCTGCCGTCTTCATCAATAACCTTTATCCTTTCAAGGCCATGAATGTTCCCTATCTCAAAGTCGTTAAGGTCGTGCGCAGGAGTGATCTTCAGTGCGCCGGTCCCGAATTCCGTGTCCACGTATTTATCGAATATCAGGGGAATAGGCCTGTCAAGGATGGGCAGCAGGAGATACTTGCCTGAATAATCCGCGTATCTTTTGTCCTCGGGGTTTACGGCCACGGCAGTATCGCCCAGAAGGGTCTCAGGACGTGTCGTCGCCACAACTATATAGCCCTTGTCGTCCTTTATTCTGTATCTGATGTGATAAAGAAAGCTCTCCTTGTCCTCATGCTCGACCTCAATATCAGCCAGTGCAGTATGACACCTTGGACACCAGTTGATGATATAATCGCCGCGATATATGATCTTTTCCTCATAGAGTTTTATAAAGACCTCTTTTACCGCACGGGAAAGCCCTTCGTCCATTGTAAAGCGCTCCCTGCTCCAGTCGCATGAACTGCCCAGCCTTTTAAGCTGGTTTATGATCATTCCGCCATATTTTTCACGCCATTCCCATACAAGCTCTATAAACTTCTCTCTTCCCACTGCATGCCTGTCAGAGCCCTTTAAGAGCAGATCCTTTTCAACAACATTCTGAGTCGCTATCCCCGCGTGATCAGTTCCCGGCTGCCAGAGGACGTTATAGCCCTTCATCCTCTTATACCTGCAAAGAATGTCCTGAAGCGTGTTATTAAGGGCGTGCCCCATGTGAAGAAAGCCGGTCACGTTCGGGGGAGGAATCACAATACAATAGGGATCTTTATCAGAAGGAACCTCGGCCCTGAAAAGACCTTTTTCCATCCAGTAATCATACCATTTATTTTCAACTTCTTTTGGTTCATAGGCCTTGGCCATTTCTTCCATAATAGGCGCTCCTGTATTAATGAAAAAGGGATCGCTTAAGCGGCAATCCCTTTTCGAATAATTTTTTCTTCAGATTGCTAATACTAATCCGCGTTCGATTCAAGACTTTTTTTCAGGGAGTCAATTGCCTCTGATATTAATTTTTCCGCAACTTCAGCCATAGTTTCCCGGGCAATCCTTTCTACTACACTCCCGACAACCCTTTCAACTATCGCCTCAATTTTCTCTTCGGAAATACTGATAACCGCTTCTGCGGGGGTTTCTGAAGATATTCGCGAATCATCTATCTGCTCTTCATGTATCGTTTCTTCAACAAGTTCTTCAGCCTGCGCTTCTTCAGTGATGGGAATTTCTTTATTCATCTCCGGTTCAGGGCCGGGAGATTCATCCAGCAGACTGGCAAAATCTTTTTCCGAGATATCCTCTTCCAGGATTATCGCGTCAATGTTTTCATCTTCCGGTCCCTCCTCAAGAAGATCAGCTTCGGTTAAAAGATCTTCAAAGGAATCTTTCTCTTCCAGCGGGCTATCCAGGGTTAGATCCAGCTCAGAATCAGAGGTGTCCTGCAGTAATTTTTCAAAATCTTCCTCAGCTATCTCGTCATCCTGAAGATTCACACCTGATTCCATATAATCCAATGGTGAAGCTTCCGGTTCCGGTGCGATATTGGAAAGATCAATATCCGGTTGAGAAGCGGCAGCATAATCTACCTTATCCTCTTCCAGATCAGACAACAGATCATTCGATTCCAGCATCAGGTCGGGATATTCTTCGTTTTCAACAGCAACTTCATCAAGATCTCCATCACCATTTTCAACAAGATCTATCAGTTCTATAATATCCTCATCAGGCTCTTCTACCCCGGTCTCCTTTTCAACCTCATCCATCGAGAGATCATCAAGGTCCAGATCAAATATATCACCATTAAGCTGGTCATCTAAAATATCATTATCTTTTTCCATGAAGGATCTCCCTTAAAAGGATTGACGATAAGCCTTCGCAATTTATTTCAATTTTGCAGAATTGTTAACATAAACAGGATGCCGTGTCAAGGTGAATAAAACCCATAAGCTATGAATATACTTCCGAAACCGGTTTTTAGAACCGGCCTTTTTTTTCCATGTGAAAGCCTGCCTTTCATTCTTTCAGGGATATACAGGAATGCGCATGCTAATCGACCTTTAATTTGACTGGAGTCCATCCATAATTTTGCCGTTTATGGATGGACAGTAAATAGGAATTTCCTGTCGAAACACAAAATATTATAGGCCATATCAATACTTCTGTGATATACTCCCGCAGTGACAAGCAGGAATAATTTCCAGCCTGTGAAACCGGTTAAACGGCTTTAAAGATTTATTCGGAGTGTCACACATAACCATTAACAAAATAACACATAGAATAAAGGAGGTGTTTATGGCGGAAGAGCTGAAAGTAGGATGCGCCCGCCCTACCGGCGGTCCTGTAGGGGAGGAGGCGAAGGAAACAACACCCAATCCGGAAAATATCAAAAAGGAGGAAATCAAGATGATAACAGTTGGTCAGAAGGCGCCGGATTTCGTTGCCCCGGCCTATCATAATGGCAACTTTATAAGTGTGAAACTATCAGATTATCTGGGCAAATGGGTAGTTCTCTGTTTCTATCCGGGTGATTTCACATTTGTCTGAGCAACAGAGATTTCAGCAGTTGCTGCAAAATATAATGAATTTAAGAAAATCGGCGCGGAAGTGCTTTCCATGAGCATTGACAGCATATATGTCCATAAGATGTGGAATGACAATGAGCTGTCCAAAATGGTGGATGGCGGAATCCCTTTTGCCATGCTGTCAGACGCGGGCGGAAAAGTGGGAAAGGTTTACAGCGTATACAATGAGAATGAAGGAGTTGAGAATCGCGGAAGGTTCCTTATAGATCCTGATGGCATTATACGGGGCTATGAGGTCTTGATGCCCCCGGTGGGCAGAAATGTCTCCGAAACACTGAGACAACTTGAGGCATTCAAGGTTGTAAGAAATTCAAAAGGAACAGAAGCCACTCCATCAGGCTGGAAACCGGGGAAAGCGACCCTTAAACCCGGTCCTGACATGGTAGGCAATGTATGGAAGGTCTGGAAAACAGACATGGCGTTTGATTAAGAGTCGAAGGGGTCAGACCTTCATTCTTGACAGATTCTGAATGCTGTCAAGAATGAAGGTCTGACCCCTATTTACAGGTAATTTTCAATACTCTTTTTGTCCGGTTCGTAACCTTATATCTGTCATCAATCCTGTATCCGCATATCCATATTATATTTTTATCACTTGTAATAATCGGGATATCATGCCTTTTTTCAGAAGGCAGCTTCAGATCAATAAAAAAGTCTTTTATTTTTTTGGTTCCGGTCATCCCCAGTGGAACAAACCTGTCACCCGGCCTGATATTTCTGATGATCAACGGGTAATTTAGCTTTTCTGCATCAAGCAGGGCTGTTGATTCGCCAATATCTTCAAATAACTCTTTGCCGGAATCCCATTCAATCTCTTCAGCACTGATAGTCTGCCCGGTCTCTTCGATATGGACCTTTCCCGCCCTCTCAAGAGAGTAGCAGTATTCGAAAGACCTGGCTTCATTGCTTAGCTGAAATATCAAACGGTCATAGCTCTTCTTAACGCTGATGCCATTCGGCATATCTATGGAGGACTGGGACCTGTTACTCTCTGCCAGATGTGTAACATAGACCAGGTGCCTGTAATCAACGCGCCGCAGGTTTTTCAAAAGCCTTTTGAGAATATGCCTGATAACACGGTATTTTAAAGGGGTAAGCAGACTGTTAAAATCCTCCAGGCCTATTGAAATATCCTTAGCCGATTCAAAGAGAACATTTTTGTCTGCCCATTCCTCTGCCCAGGCGTCAAGAATGCTGTTTTCGTCTCTAAGTATGTTTGACAGCCTGCTCAGGTTTTCGATCAACTGGGGCTGGTGTTTCAGCATAAGAGGCATCAGTTCAAGCCGGATACTGTTCCGCATATATTTTTTATTGATATTGGAACTGTCCGAGACAAAATCCAGGCACCTTGAATCCAGGTATTTTATTATTTCTTCTCTCTTTACATCGATAAGAGGCCTTATTATGTTTTTTCCTCTGACCGGGGGAATCCCGGAAAGACCTGAAGGACCGCTCCCCCTCAGAAGCCGCATCAGCACGGTCTCTGCCTGGTCATTCATTGTGTGCCCCAGGGCGATCTTACGAGCATCGCTTTTTATTCTGACCCTTTCAAGAAACTCGTATCTGGCCTCCCTCGCCCTTTCTTCAAGGGAAGGCATTCCACAGTGCAGGCCTGAGGCCTTTTCAGTTTCAAAGGGAAGCCCAAGAGACGCGGCAATTCTATACACGAATTGAGTCTCAAACTCATCTTCGGATTTTCTCAGCCCGTGGTCATAATGGGCTACGATAAGATTTATATTTAAATTCTTTGAGAGCCTTGCCATGATATCAAGAAGGCAGACAGAGTCAGCCCCCCCGGAGACGGCAACGACTGCCTTTTCTCCGGGTTCGATCATTCTGTATTTTAGAATTGATTTGCGGACGGTCTCAACAATATCTTTTTCATCCACCATTTGAATACCGGGTGCGGTCCTTTTAAAAAAGGAATTCTCAACATCCATTCCCGTTGATACTATTCCTCAGGGAGGCGGAACAGTTGAATGTAACCACTTTTCGCGCGCCGAGAATCAGATCATCGCCTGTGGCAGGATTTCTTCCCCTTCGCTGTCTTTTATCCTTAACACAAAACTTGCCAAATCCGGAAATCAGGACATCCTCACCTGCTGCCAGGCGACCCTTGATGATCTCCAGAAGTGTCTCAAGGATTATTTCTGATTGTTTTCTGTCAAAGCCTTTTTTTGTCAAATCCTCAGTGATAACCGATTTTGAAAGTGACATATTTTCTCCTGAGATAATATTTTTTTCTATCATCAATAAACAATGGCTTATCAAAACTTATTAATTTAAAAACCATTAAAAACATGATATAAAACCAAGTCAATATGGAATTGAGGAAATATTGACTGTATAAATTCCATAATGATGAATCTTTCATAACATATTGCTTTTATGATGTAAATAGTACAAATTATTTTTTTTGATTATCTCAAAATACAGGAGATGCTATGGGCGCTGAAAAAAGACGTTTCACCAGATTCCGCTACCGAATGCCGGTTGAGCTTGATGTGGAAGGCAGAACCTACCGGATTGATGAGGTCGCTGACCTGGGCATGGGCGGTTGCCTCCTTCCTCAGAGGATTGACGCTGAACCGGGAACATTGTGTACCTTCAGGATAAATCTCGGATTTGAATCCGAAGGGCCGGTGGTTATTATTGAGAGTGAAATCCTGCGACATCATGAAAATGAGACCGCTTTAAAATTTACAAAAATCGATCCCGACAGCCTGATCCATCTGCAACGAATCGCCCTGTATAATTCCCCTGATCCGGGTGTTGTTGAAGATGAATTGAAAAAACATCCTGGCATCAAATAGCGACTATTCAAAAAGGGATAACATAATATGATCGCGATAATAGATTACAGGGCCGGAAACCTCACAAGCGTCAAAAGGGCGCTTGACTTTATAGGGCAGGATTCGGTTATTACAAGTGATTATTCATCTATTGTAAACGCCGAAAGAATAATCTTTCCCGGAGTGGGGGCAGCCGGAACCGCCATGGATGACCTGCAAAGGACCGGACTGGACAGGGCCCTGACAGAATCCTTTCAAAAAAAGATACCGGTTCTCGGCATTTGCCTGGGCACTCAGATTATTATGGATATGAGTCATGAAAATAAAAGGAAATGCCTTGGTCTTGTAAAAGGCGAAGTGGTAAGATTTCCTGATAACCTT
>CAZJOB010000176.1:6154-7331 GCA_964547435.1 uncultured Desulfatiglans sp.
GGACCCTCAAGAAAAAAGGCTGAAGGTGCCCCACATGGGATGGAACAGCGTTAAACTCAGGCGTCCTCATTCCTTGTTTGAAGGGATCGATATGAATAGCGAATTTTACTTTGTGCATTCCTATTATCCTTCCCCCGAATCACAGGACAGAATACTGGGTGAAACATTTTATGGTATAGATTTCCCTTCAGTAATAATTTCAAATAATCTTGTTGCTACTCAGTTCCACCCGGAAAAGAGCGGAAGGCCCGGACTGAATGTCCTGAAAAATTTTTGTAAATGGAATGGTAAAGAATAATGTTGAGTAAAAGGATCATACCCTGTCTTGATGTCCGGAACGGCAAACTGACAAAGGGGGTCAAATTCAAAGGCAATATTGACATAGGCGATCCCGTTGAAACGGCCCTGCACTATTATCAGGAAGGCGCTGATGAAATCGTATTCTACGATATCACCGCGTCCAGTGAGAAACGTAATATAATGATAGAGACAGTGAGGAAAGTCGCTGAAAAGATTTTCATCCCCTTTTCCGTGGGGGGAGGAATAAAAACAGTCGATGAAATGAGGGAGGTGCTGCTGGCAGGTGCGGAAAAAGTCAGTGTAAACTCCGCTGCAGTAAGGGACCCTTCCATAATATCAAAAGGGGCTGAATCTTTCGGCAGTCAATGCGTGGTGCTTGGAATGGATGTAAAAAAGGTTGAAAAGACCCATCAGATCCCAAGCGGCTATGAGATTGTCATTGATGGGGGAAGGAGTTACACGGGCATTGACGCGCTCGAATGGGCAAAAAGGGGTGAAGCCCTCGGCGCGGGAGAGATCTGTCTCAATTCAATAGACGCGGATGGAACCAGGGATGGCTATGAACTGGAACTGAACACACTTATATCATCCAGTGTCAATATCCCTGTCATCGCGTCCGGCGGCGCCGGCGCCCCTGAACATCTTTTCCGGGTGCTTAATGAAGACAGCGCCGACGCTGTCCTTATTGCCTCAATGACCCACTATGGTGAATACAGCATCAGGGAAATAAAGACATATCTCCATGAAAAAGGGATCAAAGTCCGGTTAAACTGGTAATTAGATTATCACCTGAGCAAATTAAAATTGTCATTCTGAGCGAAGCGAAGAATCTCTCATGAGTCTGTTATTCTGAATGGCGTGATCCGGCATGTGACCA
>CAZJOB010000177.1:0-7328 GCA_964547435.1 uncultured Desulfatiglans sp.
CCGCCTTCGCGGGAATGACGAAAAAAACAAAAAACTGACTTTTTACGAGTGCAACCAAAAAGGAAGGAATGCGAACACCTGCGGATAGCAAGGTGTTTTTATGAATAATGACAAATAATCTGACCGGGACTTCTGAAGAAGTTCAAAATAGTCCGAAGAAACAGCTCTCGAATATTATGATAATGCTGCTTGTGGCATTACTGGCCTCTTTTCCGCCATTATCAACAGACCTGTATCTGCCGGCGCTTCCGATAATGAGCGAACAACTGAACTGCTCGGTGCTGCTCGTAAATTTATCACTTGTTGTATTTTTTATTTTTGTAAGCATCAGTTCCATTGTGTGGGGACCGCTGTCCGACAAATACGGGCGCAAACCTGTTTTAATGGTCGGGGTTCCTCTGTATGTCATATCAAGCATCTTCTGTGTGCTGAGCATGAATATCATTCAGTTGATAGCAGCCAGGATATTTCAGGCCATAGGCGCTGGTGCGGCCATGGCAGTAAACCTGGCGATCGTGAAGGATGTCTTTCCGGGCAGAAAAAGGGAGCGCACTCTCGCCTTTATTACCGTATTGAACGGCATGATACCTGTTATAGCGCCTTCAATAGGATCTGCGCTTCTCAAATTTACCTCCTGGCGGGGAAGTTTCGGCCTGCTTGCTGTAATAGGCATGCTGGTATGGGTATTTGTCTTTTTCTATAAAGAAACAAACACGGAATATTCAGAAGTGAGCGCTTTTAAGACCCTGCTAAGGTTGCTTGTAGTCCTTAAGAATCCGCGTTTTACTCAGTTGATAATAGTCTTTTCAGTAATTTCAATACCTCTTCTCGCCTTTATCAGCGCTTCTTCGTTTATCTTTGTCACAGGGTTCGGTGTAACCAATGAGGTTTACAGCATATATTTTGGCGCCATTGCGGCCCAGTTTATAATAGGCGGGCCCATCTACCTGGTTTTGCAAAGATATTTCAAGCCCATACCGATTATTACAGTCTGCTACACAGGGTCCCTTTTAAGCGGGGCATTGATGCTGACTGTCGGGCAAATGAGCCCTCTTCTCTTTGCTGTTGCTGTTGGCGCAGGGTATCTTGCTACCAGCATAAGCCGCCCCCCTTCGAGCAGCCTTCTCCTGGAGCAGCAGGACAGTGACACAGGTTCGGCATCTTCCCTGATTCAGGCCTCCTTTGTGTTAGCCGGAAGCCTGGGAATGTTGTTTATTTCCTATGACTGGAGCAATCGCATCATGGTGCTTGGAATAATGAACCTTTTGTTGAGTTCCGGCGGCCTGATCCTGTGGCTGTATACAAAGACGAGATGCCGCATTCCAAGGCATTTTTTATAATCTGAGTTTTGATTATCCTATGAAATTATTTCAGACTCTTCCTCACGCAAAATAAATTGCTCTATCTTGTCAAACAGTCCCTGCGCCTGAACAGGCTTTGAGACATAATCATTCATTCCCGCTGCAAGGCATAGTTCCCTGTCGCCCTGCATGGCATGGGCTGTCATGGCAATAATCGGGATATCATGATTCAGTACCCTTGATTCAGGATTTCTTATCCTCTTAGTGGCTTCAAATCCGTCCATCTCGGGCATCTGTACGTCCATAAGCACTATATCGTACTTAAAGGTTTCCAGTGCCTTTATTGCCTCTTTGCCATTGGCTGCCACATCAGCCTGATAACCCGCTTTTTCTATCAGCTTTACGGCTATTTTCTGATTAACTATATTATCTTCAACAACCAGAATCCGGGTTTTGTTTCTTCTTTCATCTGATACCGAATATTTTGTAATAATCTGGGACTTCTTATCCTTTCTCTTTTTCCTTCCTGATGAGAGCACATTGACCAGGCAGTCGAACAACTGTGACCTCCTGATAGGTTTGGTAAGGTAAGCCGCGAAACCGATCTTTTCCATTCGTGAGGCATCACCCCTAAGGCCCTGCGAAGTGAGCATGATAAGGGTTGTATCTTTAAGTTTCGGGTCCTCTTTTATTCTCGTTCCGAGTTCGGCGCCATCCATTCCGGGCATGCGCATATCAAGTATAACCGCGTCAAAAGGCGCGTTTACCTTTTCAACAGCGTTCATTAAGGTAAGCGCCATCTCGCCTGACTGGACCGAATCACAGTGACAGCCCCAGGATTCCAGATATCCTGAAAGTATCTCAAGATTCGTCTTGTTATCATCCACAACAAGAAAGCGTTTTCCCCGAATGCTGGATGGCGGAAGGACATTCCTGCCTCTTGCCCTGGGCTGTTTTTCAAAGAGGGCGGTGAACCAGAATGTGGAACCCTTTCCCTGTGTACTCTCCACGCCCATATCGCCTTCCATAAGGTCCGTGAGTCGTTTGGCGATACTAAGTCCAAGACCTGTCCCCCCATATTTTCTGGTTGTTGAGGAATCGCACTGTTTGAATGATTCAAATATAAAATCCTGTTTATCTTCCGGTATTCCTATACCCGTGTCTCTGACCTCAAACTTTATTTTTACATGACTGTCAGTCTCACACTCAGGGCTTATGCGAAGCACCACCTCTCCCTTTTCGGTAAATTTTATGGCATTACCGGTTAGATTAAGCAGAATCTGGCGAAGCCGTCCGGGATCGCCCCTTAAAAGGTAAGGGAGATCGTAATGAATCTCATAGGCAAACTCCAGGGCCTTCTCATGTGCCATCATAGCGGGAAGTTCAACCACCTCCTCGATGGAGTTGCGAAGATTAAAATTGATAATCTCCAGATCAAGTTCTCCGGCTTCTATCTTGGAGAAATCAAGAATATCATTGATAACAGTAAGAAGGCTGTCCGAACTGCGTTTTCCTGTTTCAATGAGATCCAGTTGTTCGCTGTCCAGTTCTGTGGAAAGGAGGAGATTAAGTACGCCCATGACGCCGTTTAAGGGGGTCCGGATTTCGTGGCTCATATTGGAAAGAAATTCACTCTTTGATATATTGGCGGCTTCCGCGTCTCTCATGGCCTTTTCAAGCTTCTTCTCAGCCTCTTTGCGTTCGCTAATATCCCGCGTATATATGAGAGAGGCTGGCTGGCCGTTATGTATTATCTTTGCCACAGACACTTCAACATAAATCATATCGCCATTTTTCTTAATGCCTCTGTGTTCATAGCATTCGCTCTCAACTTCTCCTAAGATTCTCATTCTCACTTTTTCTCCAACCTGTTCGGCATCATCAGGATGAATAAGTGCATGAGACGCCTTGCCAACAATCTCTTCAGGAGATTCAAACCCGTATATCTGAGCGAATTTACTGTTAACATAACTGAATTTATAATTCTGTACTATCGCGATGCCGTCGTTGGAACTTTCTATGGTAGTCCTGTATCTTTCTTCACTTTCGCGAAGTTTTTCCTCGGCCTGTTTACGTTCCGTGATGTCACGAATGACTGTCTGAGTATAGCGTTTTTTTAGATCCAGAATATTTGATCTGATTTCCACATTGATTGAGTTGCCGTCTGACCTGACCATCTTCGTTTCTACATTGAGGGCTCTCTCCTTTCTGTTGAGGTTGTCCTTTACCGATTTCTTTATCTCGCCCTCGTGTAAATCGAGAATTGTCATTTTTAGGAGCTGTTCCCTCTCGTATCCCAGCAATTCGCAGGCCCGGCTGTTCACATCCTCTATGTTTCCTTTTCGATGGATTATGATAGCGTCGATGGACTGTTCAAAAAGCGCCCTGTATCTCTCTTCGCTTTTTTTAAATTCCCTGGTCCGCCGTCTCACTTCTTCTTCCAGTTCCACCCGGGCCTTTAATAGTTCTTCCTGTGCCTTTTTTCTCCTGGAAATATCCGTGATAAATGAGAATGCCCCTGCCTTTGTGCCGTTAAAGATGATAGGCGTTACTCTGTTCAGCACGGGAATGAGTCTTCCATCTTTAGTGCGGCGCATGGATTCGAATTCAATGCTCTCCCCTCCCTGAACCCTGGAACTCACTCTATCAATCTCCGTGCTTACGTTTTCCGGAAAAATAAGCTCAAATATTGTTTTTCCTGACGCTTCCTTCCGGCTGTATCCGAATATTCTGGAAAATTCAGGGTTTACATGTTGAATAACAGAAGAATTATCCACAATAACAATCGCGACAAGGGCGTTATCAAACACCTCAATCAACAAGTCAGACAGATCGGGAAACGCCTTTTTCTTATGAACAGTTTTTTTGTTTTCCATATCCTTTTCTTTTTCCCTATCTCTTTGCATTTCATAGAAGAGATCAGTTTTATGCCTGTTAACTGTATGTTATCTGATTATATCCGAATCTTCTTTTATGGAGACATACTTTTCAATCTTCTCCAGCAGATCCTGAGGTTGTACAGGTTTTGATGTGTAGTCATTCATACCCGCCCTTATACATATTTCCTTGTCCCCCTGCAGGGCATGGGCAGTCATGGCTATTATCGGGACATCGTGATTCAATACTCTGGAATTGTGATCCCTTATTATTCTTGTGGCTTCCAGTCCATCCATGTCAGGCATCTGCACATCCATCAGTACAATATCATACTTGAAGCTTTCAAGGGCCTTTAGCGCCTCTATTCCATTACCTGCCACCTCCGCCTGAAAACCGAATTTCTCTATCATTCGCGCGGTTAGTTTCTGGTTTACCATATTGTCCTCAACAATCAATATTCTTGTCTTTCTCCTTCTCTCATCAGTAATTAGATGTTTAGTTACTATCTGAGATTTAATTATGCCGGTATTTACCCTTTCTATACCCATTATGCTTACCAGGGAGTCAAAAAGCTGGGATCTTCGAATAGGCTTGGTAAGATAGGCGGCAAAACCGATCTTTTCCATTCGTGAGGCGTCACCCCTCAAACCCTGTGATGTAAGCATGATCAGTATGACATCCTTCAGCCGGGGATCATCCTTTATCCTTCTGCCCAGTTCAGCGCCATCCATTCCGGGCATTCGCATATCAAGAATAACCCCGTCAAATGGCGCGTTTACCTTTGCCACAGCGTTCATCAGGATCATGGCCATTTCGCCTGATTGAGCCATATCGCAATGACATCCCCAGGATTCCAGATATCCCTTAAGGATTTCCAGGTTCGTCCTGTTGTCATCCACCAGAAGAAAACGTTTTCCCTTGAGAGAGGGAGGCGCTGTGAGTTTCTTTTCCCTGGCGTTTGGCTGTTTTTCAAAAAGCACAGTAAACCAGAAGGTTGACCCCTTTCCCGGTTCGCTTTCCACTCCTATCTCTCCTCCCATTAATTCTACGAGTTTCTTTGAAATGGTCAGCCCCAGCCCCGTGCCCCCGTATTTTCTGGTTGTTGAAGAATCGCTCTGCCTGAATGATTCAAATATGTCGGACTGTTTATCAGCAGGTATGCCTATGCCTGTGTCACTGATCTCGAATCTGATTACAACATTATTACGTGTCTCTTTTTCTTTACTGATACGAAGTACAACCTCTCCCTTTTCAGTGAACTTGATGGCATTATTGGTAATATTCAGAATCACCTGACGAAGGCGACCGGGATCGCCCCGCAAAAGACAGGGGGTTTCATGGTGTATGTCAAAGGCCAGTTCCAGACCTTTGTTATGGGCCATCATGGCCGGCAGTTCCAGCACCTCTTCAAGAGAATTTCTCAGATTGAAATTGATGACTTCAAGATCAAGCTCACCTGCCTCTATCTTGGAAAAATCCAGAATATCGTTTATAACAGTAAGGAGGCTGTCCGAACTGCGTTTTCCTGTTTCGACAAGATCAAGCTGCTCCCTGTTAAGCTCCGTGGAGAGGAGCAGATTCAATACGCCCATTATACCATTTAAGGGGGTCCGAATCTCGTGGCTCATGTTGGCCAGAAATTCACTTTTTGACATATTTGCGGCCTCGGCAGCCTTTTTGGCCTCTGCCAGTTCCGCCTGGGTCCTTCTAATCTCCGTAAAATCCCTGACTGCCTCTATAAAACCGGTAATCTTTCCATTCGTGTTTATGACAGGAAAAATCTGATATTCAAGGTTCATAACTCCGACATCCGGTATTTCCACTACAAATTCGGAATGCTGCTTCCTGCCGGTAGCCATCACCTGCCCGGCGAGGCAGTGCGGGCAAACCTCATCCCGGCCTTCAAATATCTTATAGCATTTTTCCCCCTTGATCTCCTCCGGTAACACGTTTCTCATGCGTGCTGTGGTCGGATTTGCCATTACGATATTATAGTCTGTATCAATGAGGTTTATTGTAAGTTCTATATTCTCTATAAATGATCTGGTAATCTCCTCATTTTCCCGAAGCCTTTCATTTGCCTCTTTCAACTCCCCTGTTCTCTGTTCCACCCTCGCTTCAAGTTCATCATAGGCTTCATGCAGTTTTTCTTCGGCCTTTTTACGAGTTGATATGTCTGTATAGAAAGAGGATGCCCCGAGAATGACTCCATTTACTACAATAGGCGATATTCTTAAGAGGATAGGGATTAACCGGCCGTCTTTGGTGCGTCGGAAGGCTTCATATTCCACTTTCTCACCGGCATCAAGTTTGATCTTTAAACCTTTGACCCTGTATTTTTCGTTTTCCGGTATAAACAGTTTGGCAATATCCTTGCCTATAGCCTCTTCTTCACTATAGCCGAACAGTCGTGTAAATTCAGGATTAATCAGCCTGATCTTCTGATCCAGGCCGGCAACCGCGATTGCCACCTGGGAGCTGTCAAATATCTTTTCCAGGAGCTCGTTTCTGGGAGGCAATTCTCCTGGAATATGTTTGGTGATATCTTTTTTCATAACTATTCCGAGTATCTCTGTTACTTAAACAGGCATTATCCTCTTTTTCTCTTGCAACAGTTATGCCAGTGATCTTTATGTTTTAGACTTCGTATAAGAATTTGTGGGTAACTATAGTGCATACAGGTGTACACTCACATGCGTATGCGTAATCTCCACAGTGTCACTCCGGAACCCCGCATCAAGTGCGGGGCAGGCTTTGATTCCGGAATCTATTATGCCTTTTATAGATTGCCAACATGCATAACCGTGGATCAATCTAAATTTCTCAAAGGATTAATGACCTGTTTTAATTGAGAAATTTACCAAGCAAATATCTACAGCCGTGCCTGGCGCCTGTCACCCTGAGCGAACAGACTGTGTCGTAGTTATTTTTTAATGAAAAACCGTGTGTTATTCATAATGGTTTTATCATTAAAATTATAAGATCTCGCGGTGTCGTTAAAATTTGATTCAATCATAAAAAGCCCCGAAAACGTCATTCCCGCGCAGGCGGGAATCCATAACTATCTAAAAACACTGGATTCCCCGATCAAGTCGGGGAATGACAGACTGGAAAATGCCGCTTTTTACGAGCGCAACAAATTTGAAAACC
>CAZJOB010000178.1:0-7276 GCA_964547435.1 uncultured Desulfatiglans sp.
GAATATCACCATCCATTATTTTAAACAGAACGCTTATATTGTGACGGTCAAAGTTTTTGTGATTTTTAAGAGTGTAGGTTATGGTAACCCCCTTGCCTTCTGCGCATTCTGCCCTTATCACCTTCAGAGCTATGTCTTTGGCGTGAGAAATGCCGGCAATAAAAAAAACCGCCAATAAAACAGCAATAATAATTAATTTTTTCATGGCATCACACCGATTTAAATGGCATTGGATAATAGTATTTTGTTACAAGGACACAAGTTAGAAATTGATAATATGATTTTTTTCTATTAAAGTCTATTTTATTATCTACAACAAAACAGGAAAGACGCATGGCTGAAAAGAAAACCAGGGAATTAACAGATGACCATATCTGCATGATACTTCAAAAGGCGGGATTCATCAATTCAGACCAGAGCAGGGATATTCAGGTGAGAAAAAACCAGATAAAGTCCAAGCTCGAGCAGATCAAGGCCATGAGAAGCGCTACTTCCAGTGGAAAGGGAAAGATAGGAAGCCGTGTTACCATTATAGATGTTATTTCCTCCCTGGAACTTCCTCGTGCAGATGATGAAAACAAGACACTGGATGAAGAGACCATCTATCAGCTCCTCGCAAAGGTATGGAAATTACCATACAAAAAAATAGATCCACTGAAACTTGACATGGACCTTATCACAAAGACACTGCCTCACACCTTTGCCATGAAACACCTGGTTCTGCCTGTCAGCGTAGGGGACGGAAAAATAATCGTTGCCACTCCAAACCCCTTTAACATGGAGGCTATGGGAGATATAGCACAGGTAACCCACATGAGGGTTGAGCCGGTGGTAAGCTCAAAAACCGATATTATTAAACGATCCATTATGGCTGCCGAAACACAGTTTTCCGGACCTCTCATAGACCTTGGAAACCTGGAACAGTTTGTGAGGCTTCGTTCATCCGAAGAGCTGCTCTCGGATGACCAGCACATAATAAATGCGGTTGACCATCTTTTCAGCTATGCCTTTGACCAGAGGGCAAGTGATATTCACATTGAACCCAAAAGAAACAAGAGCATCGTAAGGCTTCGAATCGACGGGGCACTTCACACGATCTACGAACTTCCAAAAAGCGTTCATCCCGCAATAACAAGCAGAATAAAAACCATTGCCAGGCTTGATATGGCTGAAAAACGCCGGCCGCAGGATGGCAGGATCAAGCTGGAAAAGGAAGGCATTGAATCAGAGATTCGCGTCTCTTCCATACCCGTTGCCTTTGGAGAAAAGATGGTGATGAGAATCATGGATCCGGATATTCTTCTTCAGGACCTGGAAAACCTGGGGTTCACATCCATGGACCTGCTTCGCTATCAGCAGTTCATAAATCTTCCTCACGGAATCATTCTTGTATGCGGACCCACTGGAAGCGGTAAATCAACGACCCTGTATTCCACTCTCAGGTACCTCTCCTCACCGGAGATAAATATCACCACAGTGGAAGACCCCATAGAAATGGTGCATGAAGATTTCAATCAAATAGCGGTTCAGCCGACGGTTGGAGTAACATTTGCCTCCATATTAAGAAATATTCTGCGACAGGACCCCGACATAATAATGCTTGGTGAAATGAGAGACCTGGACACTGCTGAAAACGCCATACAGGCAGCGCTTACAGGGCATCTTGTTCTGTCTACACTTCACACCAATGACGCGCCGTCTTCAATAACAAGGCTGCTTGACCTGGGCATTCCCTCATTTCTGATCAAGGCCACCCTTGCGGGCATACTGGCGCAGAGACTGGTTAAAAAGATATGCCCCCACTGCAAGGAGCCCTTTGAGATAACATCTCAGGAACTTCAGTCCCTTGGAATAGATATAAGGGAGGAAGGCCCGCTTGAACTCCATCGCGGTAAAGGCTGCGCCAGATGCAGGAGCACTGGCTACTTAGGCAGGTGCGGAATACATGAGGTCCTTCCTGTCACAGAGACAATTCAGGGGATAATTACCCCGGAGACAGATATAGCTGCCATACGAAAGGCCGCTATAAAGGAAGGAATGGTTACGCTAAGAGAAAACGCCATAAAAAAACTCCTGGACGGCACAACCACATATCAGGAAGTTCTGAGGGTTACCTGGGAGCAGCTTTAAGAACATGCTTACACATTTAATCATCTCCGATTTTGCCATAATACGCCATCTTGAAATCGATTTTCAAAAGGGACTCAATATCCTTTCAGGGGAAACCGGCGCGGGAAAATCCATTATTATCAGCGCGGTCAATCTTATTCTGGGCGGCAGGGCCTCTAATGATCTTATCAGGAGCGGAGCAGGCGAGGCAAAGGTCGAGGCTCTTTTTTCGGGCATAAATAACGCTGTTCTTCAAAAATACTTGTCTGACAATGATATTCCCTTTGATGAGGATCTTATTATTAAACGCACTATCTCAAGAGAGGGAAGAAACAAGATACTGATCAACGGTTCTATTACCACCCTTCAGGTCCTCTCAGGAATAGGCGCCATGATAATCAGCATATCAGGCCAGCATGAACACCAGCTTCTTCTCAGGCCTGACAATCATCTTTATATCCTTGACGAATTCGGCGAACTGATTCCTGAAAGAGATGAACTTTTCAGGTCCTTCTCCATATTTGAATCACTCGAGGAAAGGAAACATTCACTTGAAAAAGAGATCGCCAGGGACATGGAAAATCAGGAACTCGCCCTTTTTCAGATAAAGGAGATCGAGGAGGCTGATCTGAAGGAGGGGGAGGATATCACTCTTGAACAGGAGAAAAACCGGCTGAGGCACGCGGAACAGATTAAAGAGATAGTAACCGGTTCATATGTCAGGTTGTATGACAGGGAAGATTCCGTGTTTTCTGAGATATTCGGCTGCCTGAAAGAGATAGACAGGGGAAGCCGGCTTGACAGTCGTCTGTTGCAGGTAATTAAAAACCTTGAATCCGCGAGCGCTGAGATTGAGGAGACCTCATTTCAACTGAGGGATCTTATGGATAACATAACAGCCGATCCTGTGAGACTGGAAGCTGTTGATGACAGGATACATAAAATCAATAATCTGAAAAGAAAATATGGACCCACAATAGAAAAGATTTTCGCCGCAAAAGAGGAGCTTTCCAACAGCATTCGCTCCCTTGACAGGAAGGAGAAAGACCTTAGAGAGGTTGTAAAAAAACTCGGGGCCCAGGCTGAAGATCTGGGGAAAAGGGCTGACTCGTTGTCTGAAAAGAGAAAATTGGCGGCAGATGTTATGAATAAGGCTGTGGAAGCTGAATTGAATCAACTGGATATGCCGGGCACAGGCTTTGAAGTAAGGTTTTATGATAAATTAAATGCAGAATCCGATAATCCCGAAGGTCTTTTGCCCGGAATCGGTCCGGACGGCCGTGATCGGGTCGAGTTTTTAATCGTACCCAATGTCGGAGAAGAGATGAGACCGCTTGCAAGAATCGCATCAGGCGGCGAATTATCAAGGATAATGCTTGCCCTGAAGACAATACTGGCAAAAAAGAGTTCGGTTGAGACTGTTATCTTTGATGAAGTTGATTCGGGAATTGGAGGGGCCACAGCCGATATTGTAGGCGAAAAACTCAAGGCGCTTTCAGAATATCACCAGATCCTCTGCATTACCCACCTGCCCCAGATCGCCTGCAAGGGAAAAAGTCATTACCTTGTTAAAAAGAGCGTTAAGGATGACCGAACCCAGACAGAGATCACAAAACTGGACAAAGACTCCAGAGTATATGAAATCGCGCGGATGCTGGGAGGCAAGACCATTACAGACCAGGCAATAGCACACGCAAGGGAGATGATGGGATAGACTATCTCTTTATCCTTACTATCTGCCCTTCCTCAAACTGCGCGTTGTTCAGTGCCGCTCCTTCGGAATATTTCCCCGCAACACTGGTAATACGCATCTCCCCCGCCTTGCGGCCAAGAATAAAATATTCCCTGTCTGTTAAGGATTTAATAGGGTTGCCCTTTTCAAAAACCTCAAATACATTTCCTTCAACAACGCCTATGTCTTCTCCCCCGTTTATCCTGATCTTTTTATCAGCTGTTATGGATATCTGCCCCTGCCAGGGATATTGGATAAGACTATCTCTGATTGTTTCGGAAAAATCCTTGATCATGGAGATCACATTTTCTTTCACCAGATCATAGTCTGTTTCCCATTCTTTGACGGCATCCGGGTCAACCTGTTTTTCTATCTTTCTTTTTTTGGAATCTTCGTCAGAGATAATCAGCGTATTGCTGTTGATGTCAATAGCATTCACGGACATGGATAATTCGATTATCTTGGTATAATTTCTGAAAGGCCAGATTCCGGTCTTTTTGATATCGACCGTTACAGGATGCAGTATAGTCGAAACAAAGACATTCATTCCTGTCTCCTCAGCCCTTTTCAGATGTTCATGGTCTATATAGATGCCATATGGCGATGAACCTCGTTTTTCATATGGCATTATGTCCTGTTCGGATGCGATTATTCTTATATACTTGTCCTTGCCCAGGTAATGGACCCATCCTTCCTTTATATTTGCGGCAATTGCATCATTCAGGCCGGCCATATCAATTACAGGGCCTACCAACACCCTTTTCTTTAACAGGGGTTTCTGATCCGGCAGTAATTTCGCCGTAAACTGCTTTGCGACATCCGTGCCCATATCATAGATATCTCCGGCAGTGCTGCAGCCAGCGAGAAAAATGAGTGTAAGCAGGGCAATAAGAAGATACAGTGGTCTGTTATTACCAGTTTTCATGGGGCGGCTTCCTTCCTTTTAAAAATAAACGCACATCTATTTAACAGTTAAATCCCTAAAAAACAATATCAAAAGAATCAAATTCCCCCGAATATTCCTCATCTATTTGGTCCACTCCGGTTACAAGGGCGTTTGGAGGCCCCTGATGACACCATTCCGCCAGTTCAAGAACCTTCTGTTCATCTCCCTCTGCCAGCACCTCGACATTCCCATCCGCCCTGTTTCTGACCCATCCATACACCCCTGTTTCATCTGCCGCTCGTCTGGCAGAGTCCCTGAACCACACACCCTGCACCCTTCCCTTAACAATGAGGCGCATTCTTATCTTTGCCATCTATTGCTCCTGATCCTCAAATAATCTGAAAAAATCCTTTTCTTCAATAATCTTTATCCCCGCCTTTCCGGCCTTCGCGAGCTTTGACCCGGGAGAATCACCCGTCACCAGCAGGTCTGTGCCCTTTCCCACGGAAGAAGAGAGCCTTCCGCCCTTTGCTATGACAAAATCCCTGAATTCATCCCTTTTCATGGTTTCGAGCGTGCCTGTGACAACGATTGTCATGCCCTCTATAGGCGATCCCGCGGAAACCGGCATCTCTTCAAATACTATGCCGGACTCAATCAGCCTCTTGATATGTTCAATATTTGACCCATCCGAGAAATAGGAAACAACGCTCTCGGCTATCTGAGGACCGATTTCCCTGATCGATAACAGTTCATCTTCAGTGGCGCTCATAAACATATCAATCCCCCTGAAGCGCTCTGCAAGAAGACGCGCGACATGCTCACCCACATGTCTGATACCCAGCGCGTATATAAACCTGGAAAGCGTGGTTTTTTTGCTTTTTTCTATGGAATCGAGCAGGTTATTCGCGGATTTGTCCTCTATCTTGTCAAGCTTCAGCAATGTGTCATAGTCCAGGCCGTATATATCCGCGGCTTCTCTTATTAATCCCTTTTCAATCATTTGTGTGGTAATTTTATCTCCCATGCCTTCAATATCCATTGCCCCCTTTGACACAAAATGCCGCAAAGCCGCCCTTTTCTGGGCCGGGCAGTTGGCGTTGGGACATCTCAGCACAGCCTCCCCCTCCTTTTTGACTACAGGAGCGCCGCAGACAGGACAATTTTCAGGCATCCTGAATATCTCCTCTATGCCCGTTCTCTTTGAGACAACGCTCTTGACCACCTCAGGTATTACATCACCTGCCCGCTGCACTATCACAGTGTCATTAACCCTGATATCCTTTTTCTCGATCTCCTCCTGATTATGAAGCGTTGCCCTGCTTACCGTGACTCCTCCGATTGCCACAGGTTCAAGTATAGCAACAGGGGTAAGCGCACCTGTTCTTCCGACCTGGACGTCAATTTTAAGAACCCTGGTCGTTGCCTGAGTCGGAGTGAACTTGAACGCTAGCGCCCATCTGGGACTTCTTGTCTTTTCTCCCAGATCCTTCTGGAGATCAATCCTGTTCACCTTGATAACAGCCCCGTCGATCTCAAAGGGAAACCTATGCCTTGTCTCTTCCAGATAGCGGCAGTATTCTGCGGTTTCGTTTATATTCCCGCAGACCTTCATATGCCCTCTGTTTACCCTCAGACCCAGTTCATGAAGATATGTCATAAGATCATACTGTGTATCAAATTCAAGACCGCCTGTGCGGCCTGCTCCATAGCAGAAAAAATTAAGAGGCCTTGCCGCTGTAACCCTGGCGTCAAGCTGACGAAGCGAGCCGGCCGCCGCGTTTCTGGGATTGGCAAATATGGAAAGTCCCTTTTCCATTCGGGATGCATTGAGTCTTTGAAACTCTCCGGTCTCCATGTAGACCTCGCCTCTTACCTCCAGGATTTCCGGGAGGGCCTGTCCTCCTGAAGGTGAACCAAGGATTGAGGGTATTGTCTTTATTGTTCTGATATTGGCGGTAACATTCTCCCCTTTCACACCATCCCCCCTGGTGGACGCGGTGACAAGCCTTCCTCTCTCATAAACAAGCTCAACTGCCAGGCCGTCCATTTTGGGCTCAACCAGGTAATCGATCGTGCGGTCGATTTTCAAAAACCTCTTCACGCGCGCGTCAAAATCCAGAATATCCCTTTCAGTGAAGCCATTTTCAAGGCTCAGCATGGGCTGCCCGTGAATAACCTCTGAAAACGTCTTTGCGGGTTCATACCCTACCCTCTGAGTGGGAGAAAAGGGTGAGGCATATTCGGGATAAAGGGATTCGAGTTCCAGCAACCGCCTGAAAAGGATGTCATATTCGGAATCTGAAACCTCCGGATCATCAAGCACGTGATACTGATAATTATGGCGTTCTATCTCTTTTCTCAGGTATTCAATCTCTTTTAATATTTCATCCATTTTCTTTGACCTGTTTTTTCAGCAGAAGAAAAAATATGATCAATCCTAATTTCTCAAAGGATTAATGACCTGTTTTAATTAGTATCCATCCAGAAACGTCAAAATCCTGGATGGAGCTTTTCCCGCCATAGTTGCAAACGAAGGCGGACCTGTC
>CAZJOB010000179.1:0-3562 GCA_964547435.1 uncultured Desulfatiglans sp.
CTTTTTTATGTTTTAAAAACAAAAACCTCTGTGAGCTCTGTGGCTCTGTGAGAAATATGGTTTTTGCTTGAAAAAAAATGCAATTGAGAATAATAGTTTTAAAGACAAATAGCAAGGAGCATAGACCATTGAGAGCAGTTGTGCAGCGGGTAAAACAGGCAAGGGTGGAAGTGGAGGGCAGAAAGGTAGGGGAGGTAGCCAATGGACTCCTCATATTTCTTGGAGTCGGGGAGGATGATTCTGAAACAGATTGTGATTATCTTGCAGGCAAGATAATAAACTTAAGGATCTTTCCCGATGAAAATGATCTTATGAATCTTTCTCTTCTGGATACGAAAGGATCGGCCCTTGTTGTTTCACAGTTTACGCTTTTAGGAGACTGCCGAAAGGGGAGACGGCCTTCTTTTGCCAAGGCAGCCAAACCTGAAAAGGCAAGGGAGCTTTATGAATATTTTATCTCTCTTCTGAAGGATGAGGGTGTCAGTGTGGAGTCAGGGGAATTTCAGGCAATGATGGATGTTCACCTTATTAATAACGGCCCGGTCACCATGCTCCTGGACAGTGCAAAAAAAAACTGATCACTTCCTTGTCATCCTATATACGCCGTCCCATTTCTCTCCTCGCGGAACCGGCGGATTTTCCCTGAATTCGGAACACCTTTTTATAAATACCTCTGAAGGTGTAGTCTTTCCATCTGGAAATCTTTCATACTTGAGTGCCTCCTCAAAAAGATCAATGGCGTGGTTCCATTCCATTCGTAAATAATACCTCATTCCGCGGTCAAACAGGTCAAAGAGCTGTTTTTCCTTTGGGGTAAGAGCCCCTTTCATGGCGCATAGTTCGTAGATTTTAACAGGTTCTGTTTTTCCGACAACTGTAATATTGTCTATAAATCGTGCCTCCACATGGTCCATGGCCCTTTCCTTTTCACCCCTCTCATTGATATATTCCATATTAAGAGTGTATTCGCTGATAGCGGTATATATGCCGTATTGTTTGGCGCCTGCCTCCAGGCGTGCTGCAAGATTGACCGAATCACCCATCATGGTATAGTTCATTCGCATGGTGCTTCCCATGTTGCCGACAACGATCTCTCCGCTGTTGATACCTATCCGCATCATCATTTCATGCACTACCCTGGGCCACTTGTCTCCGGAATTCCATTGGTCAGGAGGAAGATTCTTGATATTTCTGTCCGGCTCATCCGGCCGCTGTCTTTCATTTTTCCATTTTTCCCGAAGATCCAAAAGCTCTCCCTGCATATCAATGGCTACACGGCATGCCCTCAGAGTATGATCAGGAATATTCATCGGCGCCCCGATAAACGCGATAATGGCGTCTCCTTCGTACTTGTCCAGTGTGCCGTTCTCCGAAATAAGGATATTCGTCATGGCAGCAAGATATTCATTGAGCAGTTCAACCAGTTGATGCGCGGTCAGCTTTTCCGAAAACACTGAAAAGCCCTGAATGTCTGTAAAAAAGGCGGTTATGATTCGCGCCTCACCGCCGAGTTCCGGCATTGTATTGCTGGCCACCATATTATCTATTAGCTCGGGTGACAGGTAACTCGCAAATGTTGTGTGAAGGAAACGCTTGTTTTGTTCCTCAACCAGGTAGTGATACGCGGTCAGGGATGTGTACAACAGCACAATGGTGAGGAGTGGATATACCATGTTAACCCACAGGCCGTATTTGGAAAAAAGCCACGAGCTTAATAGAATATAAATAATAAAAATAGCTGCGGTTATTGAAAGACCTGTAATGGCGCCTGAACGGGGAATAATAAAGCCGATTAACATGCCTATGATTATTATTACCATCATGTCATAGGCGAACATCCAGTTGGGTTTGCTTATGAAGTTTTTTGTAAGAATGTTATCCATGGCGGTCATGTGGACTTCCATTCCGGGGTATACATGACTGAAGGGCGTGTGTCTGAGGTCATGGGCGCCCTCGGCTATTGAACCAACAACAACTATTTTATCCCTGAAGGCGCCTTTTTCAAAGTTTTTGTCAAGAATATCAGTTATTGAATAACGCAAAAAGGCCGGAGAGGGCTTGATATAATTTATGACCATCTCCCCCAGTTCGGTTACAGGAATATCAATATCTCCTATTGAAAGTTTTTCAAGTGTGCTGTAGGTTTTATCAGTATAATAGAGAATCATATTGGGGCAGTCCAGGTAGTGCCACACGCACTGGACAGCCAGAGGCGTGAATATATGACCCCTGAAATGAATGGTGAGAGGAATATCCCTGATAATTCCGTCATCTGAAATAAGCGATCCCGTGTCCGTGTCGATATAACCGGAGCCGGCGGCTTCACGGCTTAGCTGTTCAATATTGACCTCAGGCGCATAGGGTTCTGAAATGTAATTTGAAGACAATGATGTTTGCAAAGCGCCTGTATTTTCTTTTGCTATAATATTTTTATATTCGGAATCAACAATCAGCCGAAGTTTCTCCTCTATCTGTTCTTCTGTGAGTTCATAACCCATACTCTCAGGAGACAGGTGGAAAAAGTATGGAAGAATGACTTTTGAAGCGGATTCTCTTATGGCCTTTGCCAGAATCAGGTCGTTATCAGTGTTCAGTTTTTCCTCTACAATAAAATTTTTTAATTTGGGATTATTCAGATTAAATGAATCTATTTTTTCTTCAAATTTGCTGATAAGGCTCAATTGACTGTTCTGCTCCGGTTCAGTAAAGAAAAAGTCAAACCCTATAACCTTTGCGCCGTCTTCAGAGAGTATATTTACGAGATTTGCTATCTTGTTTCTGGGCCACGGCCATCTCCCTTCTTTATCCAGGCTCTTTTCATCGAGTACAGCTCCAACTATCATGGGAGAGGCGTTTCTATATTCTCTCCAGTGAAGCCTCTGATCATAGGTTTTTAATTCCACATAATTGAAAATACCTATGCCTCCAAGAGAATAGAGGATCAGAATAATTATGATCAATACCGATGTTATTGTAACGGGCCTAAGTAAATCTGAGAACTTGAAGGAATTTTTCATATTGATTTCTCCGGATATTTTCAACGCAATATTATAAAGTGAAGAGAAATAAATCAAGCAGCTTTACGCAGGCCGGTTAATTTGGTTGACAGGAAATATAGTTGTTGTTAGCTTTCATTTCTAATTAGTGTCCATCCAGAAACGGCAAAATCCTGAATGAACACTAATTATCTTCATCAAAATTAAAACACAAGGATCTGAGTATATGACACAGATGGCAATGGCAAGAGCCGGTATAACAACCCCTGAAATGGAGCTGGTTTCTGAAAAGGAACACATGGAAATACCGGTTTTGAAGGAAAAGATAGCACAGGGCAGGGTGGTTGTACCAGCCAATAAAAATCACACCAATCTTCGGGCATGCGGAATCGGCGAAGGGATGTTTATCAAGGTAAACGCCAATATCGGCACCTCATCCGACAGGGTTTCGATAGAGGATGAACTGGAAAAATTAAGGGTTGCCGTTGAGGCGGGCGCTGACACGGTCATGGATCTTTCAACCGGCGGTGATATCAACAGATGCAGAAATGAGATAATAAGGGCCT
>CAZJOB010000179.1:3572-7220 GCA_964547435.1 uncultured Desulfatiglans sp.
AGTTCCCATAGGCACGGTGCCCATATACCAGGCTGTTGTGGAGGCCATAAATGAAAAGGGCGGGGTTATTCATCTGACTGTTGATAAGATATTTGATGTTATAGAAACCCAGGCTTCTGAGGGTGTTGATTTTATCACGGTCCACTGCGGTCTTACAAGGGCTGCCCTTGAGGCGCTGAAAAGTCAGGGTCGTGTCACTGACATAGTGAGTCGCGGCGGCGCCTTTCTAACCACCTGGATGCTCCATCACGGCAGGGAGAATCCCCTCTATGAAAATTTTGACACGCTTCTTGACATAGCAAAAAAATATGACGTAACCCTGAGTCTGGGTGACGGGCTCAGGCCCGGTTGTATCGCGGATGCCACAGACAGGGCCCAGATTCATGAGCTTATGACGCTAGGACAACTCACAAGAGTGGCCTGGGAACAGGATGTTCAGGTTATGATCGAGGGGCCGGGGCATGTTCCTCTTGATCAGATAAAAACCAATATACAACTGGAAAAAAAGTTATGTGAAAATGCGCCGTTTTATGTGCTTGGTCCGCTTGTTACTGATATCGCCGCGGGTTATGATCATGTGGCCTGCGCCATAGGCGGGGCGGTCGCGGGTGAGGCGGGCGCTGATTTTCTGTGTTACGTAACGCCTTCAGAGCATCTGTCCCTTCCCACAGTGAATGATGTAAGAGAGGGAGTCATTGTCACTAAAATAGCAGCCCACGCGGCGGATATTGCCAGAGGAAACAGGTATGCGATTGAACGGGATCATAAAATGGCCAGGGCGAGAAAGGAACTGGACTGGGAAACCCAGATGACATGCGCCCTTGATCCAGTGAAGGCCAGAAAAATAAGAGGAGAAAATCCGCCGGGAGAAAAGGATGTGTGCACCATGTGCGGTAAGTTCTGCGCGATAAAACAGGTTAGAGAGTATTTTGAGAAATAGGCGCCTGCTGCTGGATACTGGATGCTGGATGCTGGATGCAGGCATGACCTATTTCCCCAGACAGAACCTGCTGAAAATCCTGTCGTACAGGTCCTCGCAGGTTGTCTCGCCTGTTATTTCTCCAAGATGCTCAAGTGCGGCGTTAAGGTCAATGGAGACAATCTCCATTGGAGCCCCTTTAATAAGGTTTTCCATGGCATTCTGAAGATTTTGGACTGCTTTTGTCAATGCCTGTTTGTGCCTCAGATTCGGCGCCAGATTATCAGAACCCGGATCTATATCCTTTTCTATTATTCGGTCAAAAATAACATCACAAAGGTTTTCCACACCTTCTCCCGTAAGGGCCGATATATTAACCCTGGGGACTTCGTCTGTGTATTCATCCAATTCGGATACATCAAGTCTGGATGGAAGATCAATTTTGTTTATAATTATGATGCTTTTCTCTTTTTTTATCATGGAGAGCACACGCCTGTCATCCTTGTTTAAGGGGCGGCTGGTGTCAATCATTATCAGCGCCAGATCCGCTTCTGAAAATTTCTTCTCGCTGAGTTGAATGCCAATCTTTTCCGCTTCCCCTTTTCCTTCTCTTATGCCTGCGGTATCTGCCAGTCTTAGAGGCAGCCCTTTTATATACAGGGTGGATTCAATGATATCTCTTGTTGTGCCAGGGGAAGGTGTAACAATCGACCGCTGTTCATTTAATATGCGGTTTAGAAGGCTGGACTTTCCGGCGTTAACCCTGCCAACGATTACAGTGCTTATGCCCTCAAGCCATATTTTCCGGTTGGCATGGGCTGAAATAATCTCATTTACAGGCATAATTACTTCTTTTTCCAGGAAACCGGCGGCCTCTTTTCTTTCTATCTGCCCCTGATCGTCTTCAGGATAATCAATAGAGACTTCAACTCCGGCAAGAATATCCAGCACTTTGTCCCTGAGAACATTTATCCTGTCTCCCAGACTCCCGGTAATCTGTTCTGCAGAAAGTGTCAGTCCTTTCTCTGATTTGGCGTTTATAATATCCATGATGGCTTCTGCACGAGTAAGGTCTATCCTGCCGTTGATATAGGCGCGGAAGGTAAATTCTCCAGGTTCAGCAAGCCGGGCTCCCTGTTCAAGGATAATGTCCAGTATTTTTGCCAGGAGAAAATGTCCGCTGTGGGAGTTGATTTCAACCACATCTTCTCTGGTGTAGGAATTAGGACATTTCATGCACGAAAGAAGCACTTCATCTATCATTTCATTTGAAGAGGGATCGATAAGTTTGCCAAGATAAAGATGATGGCTTTTAAGGGTTTTTACAGGCCGATTGGGCCGGAAAAGGCGCTCGGCGATCTCAATGGATTTCGGACCGCTTAACCGGACAATACCTATGCCGGCCTGGCCAAAGGGTGTGGCAATAACTGCAATTGTATCCCTGTTTGCAGGATCATAGGACATTAAAGGCCTCGCTTGTTGCATGAAAGGGCTATCTTTTCGGAATAATCACAACCCTTTTGAGCAGTCCTTCACCCCTGCTTCTTGTTTCCATGTTTTCAATACCCTTCAGTGCCAGGTGAACGATCCTTCTGTCATGAGGGTTAAGGGGACTGGTAGAAAGGGGCTTTTTAAGCCTTTTTGCTTTTTCACCGATTTTAAGCGCCATCTGGGTGAGGGAGTCAATTCGTTTTTGACGATAATTTTCAGAATCAATAATAACCTTCAGCTTTTTCCCTGACGTCTTATTCACAGCCTTGTTCACTATATACTGAAGGGCATCCAGGGTTTTGCCCTTGCGGCCTATTAAAAGGCCCGAAGAATCTCCCACAATTGTAAGGTAAATTTTTCCATTTGACTGTTTCTCTTCCACTGTTGTCTCTATCGGGATAAGGGCAAGAATCCTTTGCAGTATTTCCCTGGCTTCATCGAGTACTGCTGAAAGATCTTCAATAGCTGTTGAATTATCTTCGACCTCGCCCGGTTCATTTGCAAAATTATCCGGTTCATCTTCAAAATTGTTCGGGTCATGATCTTCGTCATTATTTTGAATTGTTACTTTTATTTTGGTCTTTCTGGTTCCCACAAGACCGAAGATACCCGCTGATCCGGGCTCGATGATTTCAAAATCCAATTCTTCAGGTGGAATATTCATTTCACGGGCTGCGTTATTTATCGCCTCTTCAGTTGTTTTACCTTCGAATTCATAGGTTTCCATATTATCCTCCAATATCTAATCCGATTTTTTCTTAATGAGATACTGCTGGCCGATTGTAAGTATATTCTGGGTTAGCCAGTAGAGTACAAGTCCGGATGGAAAGTTTATAAACATAACTGTAAATATTATCGGCAAAAACATCATAATCTTTGCCTGGGCCGGGTCGCCAACCATTGGCTGCATTCTCTGCTGCAGGAACATGGAGGCGCCCATCAAAAGTGTGAGAACCGGAATGCCGTAGGGCGCAGTCATAAATGGAATGCTGAATGAAAAATTAAACAAGCGATCCGGCGCGGAAAGGTCATTTATCCAAAGAAAAAATGGTGCGTGCCGGAGTTCTATTGAATTTCCCAGTATCCTGAACAACGCGAAAAACACCGGAATCTGAATAAGCATGGGCAGACATCCTCCCATCGGGTTGACCTTGTAGGTCTTGTAGAGCTGCATTAATTCCTTGTTCATCTGTTCCCGGTTGTCTTTGTATTTTTCCCTTATTTTGGCCATAAGGGGT
>CAZJOB010000180.1:0-7104 GCA_964547435.1 uncultured Desulfatiglans sp.
GTTTGCCGGATTATAACCAAGGACAACGCCCTTTGTCGACCCGTCACGGCTGCTGGCTGTTATCATAATCAGTTGATCTTCGCCATTGATTTTTACGATCTTAGGTGAGACGTATCCGACTTCTCCCGGCAACTCAGGGGTTTTCCAGATGAGATTCCCGTTTTTCTTGTCAAAGGCTACAACCCCTGCATCAGAGGTCTGGGAGGCAACTATGACCATATCCTGATAGATCAGGGGATTCTGTGCAATTGCCCAGCGCGGCAGGTCTGCACCTTTAAAATCTGTCCAGATATTCTTTTTCCAGAGGACCTTGCGGGTGTTTTTGTCAAGGCAGTGGAAATTTCCAAAGAGATCGCAGATAAAAATCCTGTTGTCGTCAATGGTGGGCACTGATCTTGAACCGTCATAACTGACAGATCCGGGCGCCTCATGACTGAATGTCCATTCTTCTTTGCCTGTATTTAGATCCACGCAACGGAGTATATTAGTCTTGTCTTCCACCCTGTCATAAACATAGATTTTCCCTTCGCTTACCTCAGCACCGCCGAATCCTTCGCCCAGGGGTATTGTCCATAATACCTTCGGGCCTTCGGCCGGCCATGATCTTAAAAGACCCTTTTCAGCGGATACTGCATTTCTTTCCGGGCCAAGGTACTGAGGCCAGTCAGCGGCAAAAATCGTACTGCCAGTGAGTAAAATAGAGATCATTGCAATCGTATAAAAATTTTTCATGTTTTTACTCCTTTCCCTGAAACCGGGATAAAATAATCGTGAAATTATATAATTTATGGCTCAGTATATTGTTAATTTACAATTTATTGTATCTTGCTGGAATTTTGAATACACATTTCTATCAGATTATTGCCTAATCCTACAATTTAAAAAAATATTATTGAATTTTTGCTCTGTAATTCTTATCTTTTACACTCATGAACCCAGTTTAGAAGATTTAAATGTATGTTACCCGGGAGGTTGTAAATGACATTCGATATGGAAGCAAAACGCATGGTCAGGCTACTGGAACCACTGGCCAGGAATGACGGTATTACTGACTCGGTACTGGATAATGTAAAGTTCGTCCGCTCGGGCAAGCACCTTCAAAGACATTCTATAATCTATGAATCTTTCATCATGATAATAGCACAGGGACAGAAAATTGTTTATCTTGGAGACGAGAGTTATAAGTATGACCCGGAGAATTACCTGGTGGTAACGACACCGCTTCCTATGGAATGTGAGACTATTGCAAGCCCCGAGGAGCCTCTGTTGGGGATATGGATCAGAGTCGATCCGGTTATGATCAGTGAACTGCTGATCAAAATGGATTCCGCAAAACCCATTTCCCGAACAACACCAAGAGGAGTATATTCGGCAAAGCTTACACTGGTGATTAAGGATGCTGTTATCAGGCTGCTCACGTGCCTGAATGATCCTGTTGATGGACTGGTCCTGGGTCCCCAGATTGTCAGGGAGATTGTCTACCGCTTAATGTGTGATGAACATGGCGAAGCGCTTCGACTGCTTGCAATACAGCATGGCCGTTTCAGTCAGATGGCAAAGGTCTTGAACCATATACACACAGATTTTGGCAGCAGGCTTAATATAGAAAAACTGGCTGAAGAAGCGAATATGAGTATCTCATCCTTTCACAGTAATTTCAAGACAGTTACAAGTACATCGCCGATCCAGTATATAAAGGAGATTCGACTTCAAAAGGCGAGACTGTTTATGGCGCAGGACGGGCTTAATGCTACTCAGGCGGCATCAAAGGTGGGTTATGAAAGCGCTTCACAGTTCAGCAGGGAATTTAAACGCCATTTTGGTCATACTCCGTCGGAAGAGGCTGTGAGGATACGTAATTTTTTTGGAGAGTCTTTTTTCAGGGAGGCGGCATCATAAAAAAACATGTATCTCGCAGAGCACACAGAGTCCGCAGAGAAAAAAGATGTTATTGATGTTTAAAAGCAAAAGCTTCATATGATGTCATGCCCGCGCAGGCGGGCATCTATTTCCTTTGGTTTGAAATTTTCCAAATGGATTCCCGCCTTCGCGGGAATGACGAATGGCGTTCTATCATTTCCAAAATTGTTGAATAATGAAGTATTATTGTTTTTTGGAAATAATTTCATCTTATTTTAGGGCAAGAAAAAAATAATATTATCAAACACAGGGTAGTCATACATATGTCAATATTCCGCACAGTACTCTGGACAACAGCAGCAGTTATAATAGTATTTGCTGCGGCCTGGGGTATAAAAAAGTACCGCCTTAAAGGAAATGCCCCTGACAAAACTGAAAATGTACAGGCAGGCAAGCTGACACCTGCTAACCCGGGAGGTGACTGGCCCCAGTTTCATGGCAATCAGGCCCAGACAGGTTATGTTTCGGGCGAACTGCCGGATCAGTTTTCACTTGTATGGAGATTCAGGGCAGAAGGTGCGGTTAAATCTTCCCCCGTGATCGTGAATGGTATTGTATATGTAGGGTCTTCGGATAAACATATCTATGCTATTGATGTTCAGACAGGCAAGCAGCTCTGGTCAAGGCTTCTGGATGATGAGGTAGAGGCATCACCTACAGTTATTGATAAACTGGTCTATATCGGTACGCTTACCGGAACCCTCTATGCACTTGACTCAGAAACAGGCGCTGAACACTGGAAATTCAGCACAGGCGACAAGCTTACAGGCGGAGTAAACTGGTTCAAAAAGACAGAAAACAATCTATATATACTTGCAGGCAGTTACGATTCAGTCCTATATTGCATAAATGCCCGGACCGGAAAGGCAGTCTGGCAATATGAAACAGGGAATTATATAAACGGTTCTCCGGCTGTTTATGATAAATATTGTGTGTTTGGCGGATGTGATGCGGTTATACATATTATCAATCTATCAGACGGTAAAAAGGCAGGTGAAATAGACACAGGTGTATATATTGCCGCGTCTGCAGCCATAGAGGAAAATAATATTTATACAGGCAATTACGATGGAGAATTAATAAAGGCATCCCTGACTGAACAAAAAATCCTCTGGCGTTATAAAATAGATAAAGGGCCTTTCATATCTTCTCCGGCGGTTACGAGTGATGTAGTTGTAATAGGCGGTGGAGACATGAATGTCCATTGTATTGACAGTAAATCCGGAAAGCCCCGATGGACCTATAAAACGCTTGACGCTGTTGACAGTTCCCCTGTGATTGTGAGTGACAGGGTCATAGCCGCCGGTCAGGACGGACGGCTTTATGTTTTGGAACTGGCAGACGGAAAACTCGTCTGGTCATATGAGACCGGTCGATCGATAACCTCTTCCCCTGCTGTGAGTGATGGCATGGTTATAGCAGGGTGCGATGACGGGATGGTATACTGTTTCAAATGAGAATAATACAAATAACACCAGGGTCAGGAGACAACTTTTATTGTGAGAACTGCCTGCGCGATCAGGCGCTTTTAAGGGCTATATACGCGCAGGGTCATGAGATAACTATGGTGCCGCTATATCTGCCGATCAAGCTTGATTCGCAAAAGGTGGCAATGGACACGCCCATATTTTTCGGAGGCATAAATGTCTACCTGCAGCAGAAGCTGCGCCTGTTTCGCAAGACGCCGCGATGGCTGGATAAATTATTTGACAACAGGGCATTGCTATCCGGAATTTCAAAAATGGCGGGCATGACCAGCTCAAAAGATCTGGGGGAGACCACCATCTCCATGCTTAAAGGAGAAAACGGCAATCAGATAAAAGAGCTCGACCGTCTGCTGGAATGGCTGTTAACCGACATGGAAAGGCCGGATGTAATTATCCTATCCAATGTTTTGCTCGGGGGGCTGGCGCCTGCCCTGAGAGAGCGGGTAAAGGCGCCTGTTGTCTGTCTGCTTCAGGATGAAGAGGCCTTTGTAGATGGCATGGGAGAGCCATACAGCAGTGAAGCATGGGAACTCCTGCAGAAATGTTCTCAGGATATGGATGCCTTTATAGCAGTAAGCAGGGCTTATGCAAACCGGATTGCCCCCAGGCTGAATCTTGATGAAAACAGGCTCCATACAGTGCATATGGGCGTAGATATAAAAGATTATCAACCGGCTGAATCTTCGCCGGCCATACCGGTAATAGGATTTCTTTCACGAATGTGTCCTCAAAGAGGACTTGATACTCTGATCGACGCCTTTATTCTGCTGAAACAAAAGCCGGAGCTTAAAGACTGCCGGTTACAGATATCGGGAGGCAAGAACCAGGCAGATGAACCTTTTGTAAGAGATATGCAGCGAAAACTGCAAACAGCGCGCATGGCCGGTGATGTCGTGTTTATCCCGGAGTTTTTGGGTGAAGGACGCAGGCAGTGGTTAAACAGCCTCTCAGTAATGTGTGTCCCTGAAAAGGAGGCGGCGGCATATGGTCTTTTTGCCATGGAGGCCCAGGCTGCGGGAGTGCCGGTTGTTGTTCCAAAGATCGGTATCTTTCCGGAAATGATAGAACTGACAGGAGGAGGCATACTTGTTGATATAAATACACCCGATAAATTTGCATCTGCCCTTATACCCATTCTCATTAACCCGGATAATGCATTCTGTCTCGGGCAAAAGGGGAGAAAAGGCATAGAGGCTCATTTTGATATACAAAAGAGCTCAAAGAATCTTGTCGGGGTTCTTGAAAAGGTTGTTGGAGGCGTAAAGAGCATAGCGCATAGAGTAAAGAGAATAGAGAAAACAAAATATTGACGCACTCGTAAAAAGCTTATTTATAACGCTTCGCGTCAACCTATAAGAAACGAAGTCTTTTATAGTCTCTGTGGCACGTCACATTGTGAAAAATTTACTGTAGGGTCCGACCTGTGCCTGGCCCGCCATAGCCTTGGCGACGGTGGCTGTCGGCCCGCCAAGGGTTGCTTATGGGCACATACCGGGCAGGCATCCCGCGGCTTTTTTCGCGGGACCCCTACAAATAATAATATGGTTTTATGTTAGTAATAATTCATGGTGCTCTCGTAACAGATTGTTTTATTTCGGAAAATAATCCATAAGCAATAAAGTTGCTTTTGACTTCCTTGGAAGTCCCAGAAACGTCATCCCCGCGCAGGCGTGGATCTATAAGTAGTTGAAAATACTGGTTTCCGGAATTCCCGATAACAGCATCGGGATTTTCAACAAGTTCTGGAATGACAGACAAGAAAATCGACTTTTTACGAGTTCAACAATATTTGCTTTTTATTTTTACGCCATGCGTTATGCAGGTTTTTTTATGATATTGAGGAAAACACATGCTTGAACTGACGAAAATTACAAAAGGCTATGGAAATCCGGGTGAACCCGGTTATGTACCTGTCCTTGATTCGCTCAGCCTGAAACTTTCAGCCGGTGATTCAATGGCAGTACTTGGTCCTTCAGGGTGCGGTAAGAGCACGCTACTTAATATAATCGGTACTCTTGATAAACCTTCGCAAGGTCAGGTTCAGCTTAACGGGAAGGAACTTACATCTCTTGATGATGAAAAGCTTGCCTTTATACGTAGCCGGGAAATCGGTTTTGTATTCCAGATGCATCATCTACTGCCTCACTTGAGCATACTTGAAAATGTTCTTATACCTACTCTTGCATATCCCGAAAAAGATAAGAGTGAAACTCTTGATAAAAGGGCGAAAGAGCTGCTGGATAAAATGGGTATTTCTGAATGCATGAACCGCCGTCCCGGAGAACTGTCAGGCGGGCAGAGACAGAGGGCAGCAGTTGCAAGGGCATTGATTAATTCTCCAAAGCTGCTTCTCGCAGATGAACCTACAGGATCACTGGATCATGAGACAGCCGTGAGTGTTATGAATATGTTGAGTGTTCTGAACCGGACGGAAAATATTACACTTATTGTGGTTACGCATGCAGCAGATCTGGCGAAACAGTTTAAGCGGGTTTATACCCTTCGTGAGGGTAAATTATCGGAAACAGAAAATGACATTATTTAAGTGGGTAATAAAAAGCCTTGTACATTACAGGCGCATACATATTGCCGTGGCACTTGCAGCAGCAACCGCTACTGCAACCCTTACCGGTGCGCTTTTTGTGGGAGATTCTGTCAGGGCAACACTTAAATACGCATTTATTTCACGTCTTGGAAAAGTTGATTCAGTTATCTCTGCCCGGGAACGCTTTTTTACTCAGGAGCTTGGGACTCGTTTTAAGAAACAAGATATTACATCTGCATCGCTTATGCAGTTACAGGGAATGGTCACAAAAGGCGATGGAAGCGTTCGCATAAACCAGGTGCGTGTGCTTGGTGTTGATGATGACTTCTTTAAGATGTCACTCGCCGGAACATCTCCTGATGGACTTGAAAAAGAAAAGGCCCTTGTAAACTCTGCACTGGCATACAGGCTTAAAATTAATCAGGGTGATGAAGCTGAAGTTATTCTTCGTTTTGACAAACCCTCCGCAATATCACGTAATCTTGTTCTCGCTCCTAACAAAGACAATACTGTTTCCATGAGGATACCTGTTTCAGGCATTGTTGCTGATGATCACTTCGGAAGATTCAGCCTGGAGACCAATCAGCAGGAACCTCTCAACCTTTTTGTGCCCATCTCATGGCTGGGCAGGCAGGTTGATCGCGCGGGAAAAGCCAACCTGTTACTGGTCTCAAATGAGACTGAAAACAACAGTGATGAAGATCTGCATAATGCCCTGAAAAACGAGTGGCGGCTTGAAGATGCGGGTATTGATTTTGAAACCAGGGATAACAACACTCTTGAACTTTCAAGCTCAAGGGTATTTATTGATCATTCAATCGGCGGCGCCGCATTGAATGCACAAAAGGATGCCGCAGGAATTCTTACCTATTTTGTGAATGAACTGCGTGTTAATGATTCTATTACCCCATACTCTATGGTAACAGCCGCAGATATAAAAGGTGTTTTCAATAAAATATTTCCTCCCGATATGACGGATGATCAGATTGTAATAAACCAGTGGCTTGCGGATGACCTGGGCGCAAAGGTTGGAAATTCTCTCACTTTAAAATATTTTGTGCCGGGTGAATGGGAGAGGCTTGAAGAAAAACAGAAGACTTTTAAGGTCTCAAGAATTATCTCCATACAGGGTATAGCTGCCGACAAAACTCT
>CAZJOB010000181.1:0-7100 GCA_964547435.1 uncultured Desulfatiglans sp.
AGTTCGCGGGCTGGGACGGCATTGTGGTTGAAGGGGCGGCAGACAAGCCTGTATGGATCAATATCATCAATGACAGTGTAACCATTGAAAGCGCCGATGGAATATGGGGCATGGACACATGGGATACTCAGGATGAAATATCGCGGCGCGTCATGCCTGAACTTAAATTCGGGGAGTGGGCCGAGTTGAGCGGAAGTTTTACCACGCAGGTTCCCGCCGTGGTCTGCTGCGGGCTTGCAGGAGAAAACCAAAGCCGCATGGGCGCTCTTCTTCACGGACCCGGTTCACAGGCAGCAATCGGCGGTTTCGGCGGCGTGTTCGGCTCCAAAAACCTAAAGGCTGTAAGCGCGATAGGCACGGGAAGCGCCCCGATAGCAGATCCTCAGGCGTTTCTTGATGCACGAATGTGGTTCCGGAGGTTTCAGTATAATGTGGACGATCCCCGCAGAAAGGATATGACAGGAGGAATGTACTTCTGGATCAACAATTCTCCTGCGGGCGCGACTGTTACCAATAACCCTTATTTCATGGCCGACGGCTCTCCCATTGTGCCTTCCCGGGCCGCGGCATGCGCCGCGTGTCCAAGAGGATGCCGGCAGCGCCTGGCAAGCGCGGACAGCAATGAATCCGTGTGCGCGGGCGCCACGGCCGTGTGGCTCAATAACGCCACCAGAAAAATGACGCGCCAGGCCAATGATATGATGCAGAAATACGGCCTCAGTCACTGGCATTTGATGAGCGTTACGAATTATGTCAAGGATCTGTACACAAGAGGGCTGCTTGGAAAAGGGAAACAGATAGAATGCAACCTGCCCCTGGACCAGTCCGGAACAGTAGGATTCATGGATATGTTCATGAGGCAGATCAGCACGGGAGAGGGGATCGGAAAAGAACTCATTCAGGGGGTTGCCAGGGCTGCTGAAAACTGGGGAACATATAATGAGGACTATAACAATGGAAAACTGGGCCTGGCCTACTGGGGCACCTCAATGCATTATGATCCGCGCGTTGAGGCGGAGTGGGGCTATGGATCGCTTCTGGGCGAAAGGGATCTCATGCTTCACGCCATGGCAAATTATCCCCTTCACTGGATGCCCGAGGCATTCCGAATGGACGGCAGAGAGCCTTACCTGACAGCCGAGCAGGCCGTTCAGATTACGGCGGATGCAATGATTCCATATCAGGGGGACGCCTTTATGCTTGATTACAGCGACGGTTCTACCGGCATCTATTCGGAACACAAGGTCAAGCAGATTGCCTGGGTAAAACACTATGAAAAATTCTGGCTCGGTTCCAACGGGTTCTGCGGCTGGATGTGGCCCCTGTGTTTTACCAACAATTCACCTGACTTCAGAGGGCCCACGCCACAGGCCGAACCCAGGTTCTTCAACGCTGTTACAGGCAGGAACATCACCTTTGCCGACGGCATGGAACTCGGAAGAAAGATATTCACCCTGGATCGCGCGATATGGACCATTCAGGGGAGACACAGGGATATGGAGGTCTTTCCGGATTATATACACGAGCAGGGTTCTCCCGGAGCGCTTCTGCCCATGTATGATGAAAAGACGAAGAAATGGGCCTATTCGGAAGGAAAGGGCCGTAAACTGGATCGCGACAGGTTTGAGAAGTGGAAGACCTTGTTTTATGAATTTGAAGGCTATAACACGAACAACGGCTGGCCCACAGGAAAGACCCTTGAAGAGATGGATCTTAAGAGAGTGGCGGATGTCATGAGAAGAATGAACCGGCTGGGATAAGCGGACATTACCGGGAGTTCCCTGTTATATGAATATTGATATGATTATAGTGGCGATTATCCTGTTCGCGGTAATTATCCTTCTTCTGACCGGGAAACTTACCCCTGATCTTGTGTCCGTGCTCATTATCATCTCCCTTATCTTTTCAGGGATACTCGGGATAGACGAGGCCTTTTCGGGCTTCAGCAATCCTGTCGTTATTACTATCGCATCTTTCTTTATAATCTGCGGGGCCCTCTATCACACAGAGGTGTCGGGACTGATCGGAAGTCATATAGTTAAGATCAGCGGATTATCCGAGGTCAAGACAACCGCCCTGGTGATGACAGCGGGCCTGCTGCTCTCTTCGATTATAAACAACCTGGCTGCCACGGCCATACTTCTGCCAGGTGTTATATCCGTATCGGCAAGGTCCCGCATTGCCCCTTCCAGGCTGCTCATGCCCCTCGCCTACAGCACGATACTCGGAGGAATGCTTACCGTTATCGCGACTCAGCCGAATATAATCATAAACGAGGCGTTAATGTCGGTGAAGGGCAGGGAGCTTGGATTTTTTTCCATGCTGCCTTTCGGGGCAGTGATGGCCGCCATCGGTTTTTTATATATGCTGACAATCGGAAGGCGGCTTCTTCCGGTCAAAAATTTTGAGGAAAAGATAGAAAGATCCACCTCTCCGGAACAGCTTCCATCCATTTATCATCTTGAAGAAAGGCTCTTTGAACTCAGGATGTCCGAATCCAGCCCCCTGGCAGGCAAATCCCTTGCCGAGAGCAGGCTTGGTTCGGGTTTCGGAATAAATGTTATTGATATACTGCACTCCACCAGAAGAAGGTTGCCGCCCCTGAGTAATGACCGAATAATGCCCCATGACAGGCTTATTGTTCAGGGCAGGGAAGAGGACGTAAACAGGGTGGCAGAGGCCTGTGGTCTTGAGATAAAGAGAAAGGGCAATTTAGAGAAAAAAGACTTCATGACTGATGAGATAGGGATAGCGGAGCTTATACTTCCTCCCAGATCACATTACGCGGGAAAAAAGCTTAAAGACATTTTTTTAAGAGAACGTTTCGGCGTTACTGTTCTCGCGATATGGCGTTCTGGTAAACCGATCAGGGCCAGGCTTGGCGAGGAGACCCTTCAACTGGGAGACGCCCTGCTCGTGAGAGGTCAATGGAACAAGCTCTCCATGCTCGGCAGAACGGATGAGTTTCTGCCGGTCTCCGGTTTTGAAACATCGCCAAACCCTCAGCATAAAGACAAAATGATCATTTCCATTGTGATTATTGCCCTTATGCTCCTGGCCGTGGTTGCACGTATACTGCCTGTTTCGCTAGCCGCCTTTACTGCCGCGGCGCTGATGGTGATTACGAGATGCCTCACAATCGCGGAGGCATACAGATCTGTAGAGTGGAAACTGATAATACTCCTCGCGGGCTTTATTCCGCTCGGAGACGCGATGGTAAAGACCGGGCTCATAGATTATTTTGTAAGGAGTATCTTTTATCCGTTCTCAGGACTGGGAACACTGTTTATTTTAGGACTGCTTTTTCTGATCTCTTCAGTGATATCGCTTTTGACCTCAAATATCACAGCAACCATTCTCTTAAGCCCCGTGGCCTTTTCAATGGCAGGCACATTCAATATCAGCCCGGAAATGCTCCTGATTACCGTCGCCCTGGGCGCGTCAAACGGGTTTATGACTCCCATCGCTCAACAGGCTAATCTTATTGTAATGGGGCCGGGATATTATTCAATAAAGGATTACCTGAAGGCCGGCACAATAATGAGTATTCTGGTCTTCCTCGGATTTATATTGTCTGTGCATCTTTTTCTGTAAAGGCGTCATGATGGATATAAAGCAGTCCATAGTGTTTTTGACCCTGATATTATCTCTTGCCTTTTTTATATGGGGAAGATGGCGGTATGACATTGTAGCGCTTATGGCCCTGCTTGTTGTGGCTGCAACAGGCATAGTGCCGGCAAACGAGGCCTTCGCGGGATTCGGACATCCTGCCGTCGTGACTGTCGCGGCAGTCCTCATTATCAGCAGGGGACTCATTAATTCAGGTGTGATAGACGCCCTGACAAACCAATTATTTAAGCTGAAACAGAATATGACCATTCAGATACTGGTCATTGTCTCTATTGTGGCAGCTCTCTCATCCATTATGAACAATGTCGGAGCGCTCGCAATAATGCTGCCGGTAACAGTTCAGATCGCGCATAAAAACAAGCTTCCGCCTTCTCTCTTCCTTATGCCCATCGCCTTTGGCTCCCTTCTTGGCGGCCTTACAACCATGATAGGCACTCCGCCGAACATTATAATAGCCCTTGTACGTCAGCAGGAAGGGGCGGCAGGCTTCAGAATGTTCGACTTTTTCCCTGTCGGCGCTACAGTAACGCTGGCGGGTATATTGTTCATATCATTTATTGGGTGGCGTCTTCTTCCTAAAAGAAAAAGTCAGGCGTCACTGGAGGAACTTTTTCACATACAGGATTATATCTCAGAAGTGCGCGTTTTGAAAAATTCGTCTGTTGCGGGCAGCAGAATATGGGAGCTTGGAAAATTCAAGGATCTGGAGATAAATATAATAGGAATTGCCAGGGATAAACGAAGAATACTGCGGCCTGCCTCAACAGAGATTTTACAGGAAGACGACGTTCTGGTTATAGAGGCTGATTCCGATGATCTAAAGGCCTTTGTGGACGCGGCAAAGCTTGAGCTGGCGGGAGACAAGGAACTTGAGAAGGATATACTCGGATCGGAAGACACCATTATGGCGGAAGCGGTTGTAATGCTCGACTCGATTCTTGCGGGAAAAACCGCATTAAGCCTGAATCTCAGAAGAAGATACGGGCTGAACCTTCTTGCTGTGGCCAGAAAGGGATCGCGGATCAATCAGCGAATCGCCTCAATCAGATTTCAACCCGGAGACGTGCTTCTGTTAAACGGCCCTGCCGACAGCATAAATGAAACTATCGTTGAAATGGGCTGCATTCCCCTTGCTCAAAGGAATCTGAAGATCGGCAAGTCGAAGCAGGTAATAAAAAGCCTGACTATCTTTATTGCCGCTATACTTATTGCCACCTTCAATATCCTTCCGATACAGATTTCTCTTACTATGGCGGCAACGGCAATGGTATTAACAAGGCTGATTTCTATACGCGAGGTCTATGAAAATATCGACTGGTCTGTCATCATACTTCTCGGCGCCATGATACCTGTGGGCATGGCCTTTGAAACAAGCGGAGGGGCTCAGACAGTTGTTTCATATATGCTTAAGGTATCCCATAATATATCGCCATGGGCGTCACTTTTGCTGATTCTTATAATTACAACAGGCCTGTCAAATATCATAAACAACGCCGCCGCAGCGGTTCTCATGGCGCCTATCGCGGTTGAGGTGGCAGGGGCCCTTGGAGTTTCAAATGATCCTTTTTTAATGGGTGTAGCACTCGGGGCGTCATGCGCCTTTATGACACCTATCGGGCACCAGTCAAATACCCTTGTAATGGGGCCGGGCGGCTATAAATTCGGAGATTACTGGCGCATGGGGCTTCCGCTTCAGGTCATTGTTATTGTTGTTGGTTTGCCCCTGATATGCATTGTGTGGCCGTTTTAATTGACAGAAAATGTAAAATTCCTTATGCTCTGAAAATTGTCGCCCGGAGTAAGGTCATACATTGTTTGCAGTAGGTCTCAAAGGGGTGTAAAACATGCGTGCATTCATTCAGATTCTTTTTTCATCCATAGCCCGAAAACAGATAATGGCGCTTACAGGGCTCAGCTTCTGCGCCTTTCTGGCTGTGCACCTTTTTGGAAATCTCACCATTTACGGGGGGGAGAATAGCTTTAACTCTTACTCGGATCGCCTTCATTCCCTGGGGGTTCTTATAAATATGGCTGAGATAGGACTCCTTTTGCTGGCTGTTATCCATATTTTTTTCGCGGCAGTTTTATACGTGGAAAACCTTTACGCGAGGCCGGTCCGCTATGCGGTAAAAAAGAACGCCGGCGGCAGGACCATAAGTTCCACCCTGATGCCCTATACGGGTCTCTATCTTCTGATCTTTGTGATTATTCATCTTGTGACATTTCACTTTGCCGACCGGGGAGATCGCGGGTTGTTTCAACTCGTGGCAGGGGTTTTTTCCAGTCCGGCCTATGTGGTATTTTATATCTTTTCCATGATCGTTGCGGCTTTTCACGTTAAACACGGATTCTGGAGCGCCTTTCAGACCCTGGGCGCCAATCATCCCAAATACATGCCCGTGATCCGCGTGATCAGCCTTGTATTCAGCCTGTGTGTGGCCGCGGGGTTCGGAATAATCCCTGTTTATATGATGGCAGGCGCCTAAAGGAGATTTGGTATGCATCTGGACTCAAAGGTCCCGGGGGGGCCGCTAAAAGACAAGTGGGACAGACACCGGTACGAACTTAAGCTGGTCAGCCCGGCCAATAAGAGAAAATTCGAGATTATCGTTGTGGGCACTGGGCTCGCAGGGGCCTCGGCCTCAGCCACACTGGCAGAGCAGGGTTATCGTGTAAAGACCTTCTGCATTCAGGATTCTCCCCGAAGGGCCCACAGCATCGCGGCCCAGGGCGGAATCAACGCGGCCAAGAACTATCAGGGCGACGGGGACAGCATAGAGCGTCTGTTCTACGATACCATCAAAGGCGGAGATTTCCGCTCCAGGGAGGCCAATGTATATCGCCTGGCCCGGATCAGTGTGGACATTATCGACCAGTGTGTGGCCCAGGGGGTTCCCTTTGCAAGGGAATACGGGGGATTGCTGGCAAACCGGTCATTCGGAGGTGCCCAGGTATCGCGCACCTTCTACGCCAGAGGCCAGACAGGCCAGCAGCTTCTTCTGGGGGCCTATGGGGCGCTTATGAGGCAGGCAGGTCTCGGACAGGTGCAAATGTTTTCACGCCGTGAGATGCTCGATCTGGTGGTTGTGGATGGCAGGGCCCGGGGCATAGTAGTCCGGAACCTGATTACAGGAGCAATAGAAAGCCATTCGGCACACGCGGTTATCCTTGCGACAGGCGGTTACGGCAATACCTATTTTCTCTCCACCAACGGCATGAGCTGCAATGTCGGCGCAATATGGAGGGCCTATAAGAGGGGCGCCCTTTTTGCCAATCCCTCGTTTGTTCAGATACATCCCACATGCATTCCTGTACATGGCGATTACCAGTCAAAGCTTACCCTCATGAGTGAGAGCCTTAGAAACGACGGCAGAATATGGGTGCCGAAAAAGGCCGGTGACAGTCGCCGGCCCGAGGATATCCCCGAGGATGAACGGGAATACTATCTGGAGGAAAAATATCCCAGCTTC
>CAZJOB010000182.1:0-7012 GCA_964547435.1 uncultured Desulfatiglans sp.
TCTTTCAAGCAGCCTGATTGTCTTTGTAAAAACACGGGTTGAAGACATAGCCCAGGCCATTACACAAAAGGTGTCCCTTATAGAGCACATCACACCCCTTATTACCTTTTCCCTTAACTTTTTATCCCTCTTTGCGGGATGGCTGCTCTTCACCTTTATATATATATTCATGCCCAACACAAAAGTAAGATTCAGATCAGGACTTTTGGGCGGTATTATAGCAGGAACAATCTCTGTCATTCTTCAGGGGCTATATATAACCTTTCAGGTTGGAGTCTCCCGGTATAACGCCATATATGGCAGTTTCGCGGGATTGCCCCTCTTTATGATCTGGCTTCAGACATTCTGGATGGTTGTTCTGTTCGGGGCTGAATTGTCCTTTGCGCATCAGAACGTAAACACCTATGAATTTGAAACAGACTCCCTGATGGCAAGCAATAATATAAAGAGGATGCTCGCGCTGAGAATCGCCAATCTGTGCGTAAAGAATTTTATCAATGGTGAGAGACCCTGGAACGCTGATAAAATATCAACTTTTCTTGAAATACCCATCAGGCTTATCCACAGACTTCTTGACGACCTTGTTCAGGGTCAGGTGCTTTCAGAGGCGATCGGTGAGGATGAAAAGTCGCCCTGCTATCAGCCGGCCAGGGATGTTAATGGCCTTACCATAAGCTATGTTATTCAGAGACTGGAGGCAGTTGGAAGCGATGAAATGATTGCAGCGGATTCAAAAGAGATTAAAAAGATAAAAGGATCCATGGATGAGTTTAACAGAATAATCGATAAATCGAATGCCAATCTGCTTTTAAAGGATATATAGGAGCTATCGAAAGGGGTTGTTTTTTAAATCACGACCTGCTCATCATCTTCATGACAACTTTATCGATCTGATCGCCGGCAAGAAATCCCAGATCCAATAATATGGTCCCGATCAATCTATGATCCTTCTTTTCTATATCCTCCATGACCTGAATCTTGAGCGCTTCAACAAGCTGCGCAGGGGTTATAAACCCCATATCAACAGCAACCAGGCCAAATCGTACCTGCACCAATCCCTTTTCCATGCGTCTTCTCCCGGTTTAATTATCTGCATCTATCCTGATAGCTATGGCGCTGTCTTTTAAGTAAAGACAGGAGTGTATCCAAATTCAACCGCACCCTCTCATATCAGGATATGAGAGGGTGCAACAATTCATAAAACCAGTGTAAAAAACGTACGCTAATTTCCGCCCGGACCAGGTGACGAAGGAGTCGGATATCCGCTGCCATCCGGTATGCCGTCGCCCGAGTTCGGGGCCGGACCGGGACCGCTGCCGGCGTTTACAGTGCTGAATGACAAGCTCATGAACAGTACGATTAGAATAATCATAGCCCATTTTTTCATTTTTTGCCTCCTGAGTTAAGCTTTTTTTGAGCGCAACATTCTTTTCTAAATATCGAGGCAATCATATAACAGATTGTTTTTATTTTCAAATAGAATTATTTTCCCCGGAACCATTTCCTCTGGTAAAGAGATTATAGATAACCGGCACCACATACATGGTAAATATGCCGGATGCCAGCACCCCTCCCACAGAGGCCAGACCGCAGGCGTTTCTCATCTCCGCCCCGATCCCCTGCCCCACTGCCATGGGCATCATGCCCAGCACCGCGGCAAGGGTGATCATCACAATGGGCCGAAAACGGTCGCAGGCGGCCTGCACCATGGCATTATGCCTGGGGACTCCTTCAGCAAGAAGCACATTAAACCTGTCCATTATCAGGATAGCGTTATTCACCACTATTCCGATGAGCATGACACCTCCCATGAGTGCGAATATCTCAATACTTTTGCCTCCCAGGGCCAGGCCGTAGAATATCCCTATCAGGGCAAGGGGCACCGTGACAAGGATTACAACAGGCTGCCTGAATGACTCCATTATCGCTGAAAGCGTAAGAATTACAAGAATAAGAGCGATCAGGGCGGCCTCCAGTATCTCTGTCTGACCTTCCAGCATGATCTCATATTTACCCTTGAAGGCAAAGTCGTATCCCGGAGGCAATTCCCCCTTTTCATTGAGCGCCCTGGTCACCTCGTTTACAGCGGTTCCAAGGGCCTTTCCTTCAGCCATGTTGGCGATAAGCCTGGACACGCGTTGCTTGTCAACACGTGTAATCTGCACTGGTGAGATTGTTTCCTGAATCTCTCCCAGGCTGCCCAGCAGGACAGGCGCTCCTGTTGTTCCAGGGAACACAAACTGCTCTACCTGGTTCATGCCGGGAATTTCCTCCATCTTGACCACAATGTCATAGTTTCTGGCGTTCTGTTTGAATGTCCCTGCCTCAATTCCTTCCAGGTTGGCCCTCAGGGCAAGTCCCAGTCCTGCGGCCGGGGACTTCAGATCGGCCAGTGTTTCGCGGTTGGGAATAATCCTTAATTCGGGTTTTCCTGTCCTTACAGTGGTGTCTACATCAATAAAACCCGGCATTGCTTCAGTGAGGGTCTTGGCCCTGAGTGCAAGCTGATTGAGCGTGTCAAAATCCTGGCCTGCTATCTCCATCTCCAGTCCCGAAGACTGCCCTCCTACCATTGAAGGAATGCTGACAGTAACAATGGCATCCGGAAAAGAAGCAACGCGTGACCTTATCATATCCGCGAGTTCATGTATTGAAAGGTCCCGTTCTATTCTTTCGGAAAACTTCAACAGTATCTGGGACAGATTCACCCCTTCGGACGACTGCCCTATCATGCCCTCAACCTTTCCAATGGTGCTGAGCCTGTGTTTGAGATGGGGCATATCCATGAGCCTTTCATTTGCCTTTTGCACCTGTTCCCTGGTCCTTAAAAGGTTGTACCAGGTCGGGTACTCCATCTTAACCAGTATTTCTCCCTTGTCCGGCTCTGTAACCATGCTGGACCCCAGTTTGCCGGCTATATAAAGTGAATGGACCAGGATAATAAATACGACCAGCAGCAGAATGATGCCGGCGCCTTTACGGCCTTCCAGTCGCCTGAGAGAAGAGCCGTAGAATGACACCACCCTGTTAAACATCCTGTTCCATCTCTGCTCCATCCAGTCCAGCACAGAATATGAACCGTGCTTTCTGGGCTTCAATATCAGAGAACAGAGAAGGGGCGTAAGGGTGAAGGAAATAAAAAGGGAAACCGCTGTCATTATGATCATGGTTACGGCAAAGGGTTTCATAAAAAGGCCAATGATGCTGCCCATATTGGCTATGGGGAACAGCACCACTACATTCGTTCCCGCGCTCGCAAGCACGGCTATGGCCGCCTCGCTTGCGCCTATCTTTGATGCGGATTTGGGATCTCCTGTCTCCTCCAGTCTTTTCACGATAGCTTCCAGTATAACAATGGAGTTTGTAACAAGGATTCCCACGGACATGCCGATTGACATGAGTGTGGGGGTGTTGAGCGTGTAGCCCATAAAATAGACAAAGAAAAGGCCGATGATAATGGTAAGGGGCATGGTTATGCACACGACCAGTAGCGATCTGAAATTATAGAGGAAGAGAAAGAGTATCAGGGCTGTGAGAATGATGCCCTGTACAACATTTATCCAGGCGCTGCTGACAGTTGAGCCTATAAATGTCCCGTCGTCAGTCACCCAGATCAATTCCATGCCGCCCGGAAGCTCATTCCTTATTATGTCAATGGCCTTTTTTACCTCATCTACAACCGCAACCGCGTTGGCATCGGCCTTTTTTACAACTTTTACGGCAATGCAGTCTCTTCCGTCTATGTCGGCCATCTGCCTGAGTTCCTCTGTAGTCATCTCCACGCGGCCTATGTCTCTGATATAACAGCGCTGTCCATTGCTGTTGGCCACCTCGAGCCCGCCTATATCCTGTACATCGGCAAAATCCGCGTCAAATTTGACGGAGTATTCCATTCCCTTCTCACGAACACGGCCTGATGGTATGGTCCCGATGCCCTGTTGGACTGCCTGCACCACCTGTGTGCTGGTGAGCCCTCTCGCGGCCAGCTTCTGTCTGTCCAGTATGACATGAACTTCCCTTTCCGCGCCCCCTATGAGGGTGATATCGGCAACGCCCGGAATAACGCTGAGCCTGTCCCGAAGGGTATTATCCGCGTAGTCATAGATCTCATCGATCGGAAGGTCGCCTGTGAGCGCGAGCTGCATAATGGCTGTGGCATTGATGTCAAATTTGAGGATCTTGGGGTCTTCGGCGTCTGCGGGAAGGTCCGCTCGTATAAGATCCAGTTTTTCGCGGACATCCGTGGCCGCAATATCCACATCAATCCCCAGATTGAATTCAAGAAGGGTCATGCAGACATTTTCCATGCATGAAGAACTTACGTGTTTGAGACCTTCTATGGTTACCACCTGGTCTTCTATAGGCTTTGCTATATCTGTTTCTATTTCCGAGGGCGTGGCCCCGGGGTATATTGTTGTAACGGTGATGTAGGGCAGGTCGGTCTTGGGCATAAGCTCCAGACCCAGCTTGCGCGCAGCATTAAATCCCAGAATAGTAAAAGCAATAATCAGGCATCCCATGGCAACAGGCCGTCTTATTGAGGCGTTTGAAAGAAACATCAGTTTTTATCCTCCCTTAATACCGATATCAGGGAGCCGTCATTGAGCTGATCCTGTCCCATGGTGATAACAGAGGCGCCTTCTTTAATATCCCCGGAAATGATCTCGACCCAGCCGTTCATCTGAAGCCCTGTCTTCACCGGTATTATCCTTGCCTTTCCTCCTTCAGCCAGGAATATGATCTCACCGCTGGTCCGCTTGAGAAGGGCCTTGCGGGGGACCCCCATGGCATTATGACGTCCCAGCACCACCTTTATTTTGGCCATTGCGCCTGATGCGACGCCGTCGGGTGGATTATTTACCAGCGCCTTGACCTCAAAGTTTCTAAGCCTATTGTCTATTGTGGGGCTTCTGTATGTAATGGTTATTTCACCAAGGTCAATTTCGTTTACATAGGCATGCATTATTGTTTTGCCTGCCGTGATTCGCGGGTAATATTCCGCAGGCAGAAAGGCTGATATCTCAAGCACGGAAGGGTCATCTATTCGCAATACCGGGGTCCCTGCTCCGGACATTTCACCCGGTTCCCGGTAGCGGGCGCTGATATAGCCGGTCAGCGGGGCCTTTACGAGGGAATCCTCCAGGTCCTTTGTGGCAATAATGAGGTTGCTTCGCGCCTGTTCGGTCTGCCTTTCGGCCAGGTCGGCATTTGCACGGGCCTCGTCAAGGGTGGCCTTGAGCTGTTTGAACCGTGTCTCCTGTGATTCAAAGGCGTTTTTTGTAACAGCGCCATCGTTTTCATAAAGACGCCTGAAGCGCTCATAATCCACTCCGGCCTTTTCAAAATCGGCCCCGGCCCTGTCCGCGGAGGCGAGTTTTGCCCTGTGTGTGTATTCCGCCACTGAAACCGCATGTCTGGCGATCTCCACAGCCTGGTTAACCTTGATTCTGTCTGTCTGAAAGAGTCTGGTCTTTCCCGCGATTACATGGTCCCCTTCTTCCACAAATATATCATCAATAACACCCGGAATGCGGGCCGATACAAGCGCGAAATTCTTTGATTCCACGTTTCCAAATGTCTCGATCCCATCCTCAAAGCCCATCACCCTGGAAGGGGTGGTTACCACGGAGATCCTTTTATCTTCGTCATTTGAAGATTCATTTTTTGAAGCCGATGCCTCTCTATTGAGGGCGCCTGCGATTAACAAAAACGCGCATAAAGGGATAACAATTCCCGTATTGATCCTGTTTTTCATTCGCTTTTTCACTTCTCTATTCCTTTCCTGATAATCCCATTACATCGTTCATGGTGGCAACAGCCACCTGATATGAATAATCCGCCAGGCTGACATTGGCCTCGGCTGCCGCGTATCTGCCGGCCGCGTTCAATTTTTCCGAGGATGCCGCCATCCCTTCCCGCCACAGGGCCTGCACCTCCTTTAGATTGGACGCTGAGGCCTCCATCTCCATGCCGGCGAGTTTCCTGGCATCCTTTGCCTGTTCGAGAAAGTCCCTTGCCTTAATGACCTCAACCATGATCTTCATGCACGACTGTTCCCTCTCTATCATGGCCTTTTGATGTTCCTGTTTTGCAGTCCTGTAAGCCTGAATATCCCGAAATCCATCAAACAGGGCAAGGACGCCCGTGATGCCGTAGCTCAGGATATTTTCATAGAACTGAAATGAATTGCTGCTGTTTGTGTAATCGGAAAATATGCCTATCATGGGCAAAAAGTCTGCTATGGCGATTCGAATGGCATCCTTTTTGATTGAGACATTCCTGTCCGCGATCTTCAGCTCAAGCCGGTTGAGCATGGCCTTAAGCACCTGCTCGGAAAGATCTTCTTCAACTGTAGTGAGGGATGGAGGGCCTTTAAGGGAGATGCCGGCCAGGGGAGAAAGTCCCATGGCCTCCATGAGTTCGGCCTTTGTCTCGGTCTTAAGCCTTGAGTTATCCCTGAGACTGTTTTTCTGTGACATCAGAAAGGTCCGGGCGTCTTCGAGATCGCTCTTAAGGACAAGACCTTCGCGGTAAATGGCCTCCACCTCCTTAAACAGGGCCTCTGCCTGCTCCACTGACGTCTCAACGGCCTTTTCGGACGTCTCCTGAGAGAGGCACGCCAGATAAAGGGCGGTTATCTGAAGCCTTATTGCCTGCCTTGTCCTCTCCAGGACAAGGGCCTGAATGTCCGAGCCCTTTTTAAAGGAGTTGTAGATAAACCAGGTTGAAGGATAAAAGAGGGCCATCTGGCCGCTGATTACCTTCTGAGTGATCTGCTTGTCCGATGCTGCTATCGGGGCGCCTCCTCCGATCACCTGTTTCTGCTGCTTATCATGATCGAGGCGTGTCACTTGAATCTCTATCTGCGGAAGAAAATAGCCGAAGGCCGCGTTTTTATCTATACGCGCCAGGCGGCTGTTTATGTCTGCCAGCAGAAGATCCAGGTTGTTTTCAAGGGCGATATCAATGCATGTCTCAAGACTGAGCGGTTCTTCAGAAGGGATATATCTTT
>CAZJOB010000183.1:0-7006 GCA_964547435.1 uncultured Desulfatiglans sp.
TAGGCTGTTAGGGGAAAGAAAAAAGCAGCCACCTTCGCAAACGCTTGGGCGCCCATGGTGGTCAGTGCAAAATGGCTTTAGCTTGTTTGGGTGCAGCTTGTTTGGGAAAGATATAAAAGAGAAGGTAAAGAAACGCTGATCATTTTTTAAATCACTGCTTCAATATCCTTTATATCCTCCTTGAGGAGTTCGTTTACTACTGCTGATCTATCGATGCCTTTTTTTGAAGCAATTTTTTCAACTGCTTGAGAAATCTGTTCATTAAGATATACTGGGATATTTAATTTCAAATCTTGACGATAAAATTTTCCTCTTTCTCCCTTTGAAAAATCGTATTCCTTTTTCATTTTTATTCACCATAGGTATTAAGTTCTTGTTTTGTTGCTTTTCGACTGGAGATAATTCTTATTATAACTGAATCATCGCCTTCTTCTCGAAAAGTGTGTGCAACTACCAATAATCTTCCTTTTTCGTTTCCTATTTAAAGTGGACAAGGTTAGAATTAATATACCCGAAAAGATACTGTTATTCTTAACCCTTATTTAAGAATAATTCAATATTAAATATACAATATTCAAAATTCAAGATTCACCCTGTTAAATGCTGCTTAGCCGCCCGCCATGCGGATTTAACTGGGTGAAAAATTCCCCGTACACAACACGGGATCTTCGACAATACTTCCGCCGTCACCGAATATTTCGGTCTTCGCTAAAACTTCGGTCTTCGCCAAGGCTTCGCCCCGACAAGATGCCGGGCCAGGGAAGCATTTTAGTCTGCAGGCTGTTAGTGGAACAGATTCAAGATTGCATTCAATGATCAGTTGTGTGTAAATGGGAACGCTGTTCGCTTATTAAGTTAATTGAATTAACCTTATAACATAATAGCGTCCCGCTTTACACGCTTTATGTTAACTTGACCCAACACCAAGATCCACTCATGTGGGCGCAAATAACTAACTAATGGTTCCTTGTACGAATTAGTGGTCACTCATACCGCCGGTCAAATCTGCTGTCTAGCATGTAATTTATTGATATATCACCAATATTTAGTTTTTTTCATATTTGGCATCAAACATGCTCTTGTTAAGGGCAAACAATAATCCGAGGAGGAATAATGAAATCATTCAATAAGAAAATGCTGTTACCTGTTGCAGTGCTTTCCATGTTGGTTCTGGCAGTATCCGCTTATGCGGAAACGGAAAAAATCGGGGTGGCACATGATGATATAATTCTATTTATTTTTATATTGACTACGTGTGTAGGTTTATGTGAAAAATTCAGGTGTTAACCTGTTATCGTCTTATATTGGTGTTTTTGCTCAAAAAGCACACTGCCTTTCCGAATCAATCGATTATTAAACTGACAAACAGTACTTTAAGAAAGGATCTTCTGCAATGGCCAATACCGAGATTAAAGCAGCCTTTCGTGTTTTTTACCGTGAAAAAAGTTATGCCCTTATCAATCTTGCCGGATTGACCCTGGCGGTCGTGTGTTGTCTTATACTCGGTCTTTACCTGAAAAGCGAACTTACCTATGAACAACACAATGAAAAGTACAAACAGATTTACAGGGTTGTCCATGCGTTTACGCACAGCGGGCCGCCGGACAGGATGGCATTAACCCAGATTCCTCTTGGGACCATGCTCAAGGAAAACTATCCGGAAGTCCTGGATTATGTTCGTTTTATACAGCCTTACAATAATGTTCTTATCCGCGCCAATGATAAGGCCAGATACTGGAGGTCAATCTATGGTACTGATAAAAATGTATTTGACATGTTTACCCATGAGATTGTTTATGGTGATCCGAAAACTGCGTTGAATGAGCCCGACTCCATCGCAATCAGTGAATCCTTTTCGAAATACTATTTTGGCGACATTAATCCTATCGGTAGAATCATCGAATCTGAAGCCGAAATGGTCGTTAATGCAATCCCCAGAAAGGTCACACTCGTTTTCCGTGATCTGCCCGAAAATACACATATGAAATACCATGCACTTTATCATTGGGTTGATCCTCAAAATGTCCGCCAGATGTTGTACAACGCGAGAAGCTTTACCTTCCTGTTAATGCCTGAGAATTACAATATGAAGAGCTTTAAAGCCATCAGTGATTCGTTCTTTGAACGTTTTTTCAAGGATAATCCAAGGATGGCGCACAGCACCTGGGAATGCTGGCTTCAGCCGCTGACAGACGTACATCTTTATTCAGATCTGTTATACGATCTTCCAACAGGCAACATTTATTATGTTTATGGTTTTCTGGCTTTCGGCATATTTATTCTGCTTGTAGCCTGCATCAATTACGTGAACCTGGCAATAGCACGCGCCACAAAACGTGCAAAAGAAATCGGGATGAGAAAGATACTGGGTGTATCCAGACCCCGTTTGATGACCTACTTTTTTGGAGAAGCAGCCCTTTTTACAATCATCGCCCTTGCTGCAGGCACAGTAATCACGGAAGCCCTGTTGCGGCTGACTCCTTTAAACAGTCTGTTTAACAGGGAACTCTCTTTAGGTTTCACGGATGATCCGGGTATTTTACTTGCTTTGCTGACGCTTGGCCTGGTCATGACCCTGTTCTCCGGTTTTTACCCGGCGTTTTATCTGTCTTCCATCTCTCCAATGACAGCGCTGGCAGATGACAAAAAAGGCAAAAAAGGGGGATTTCATCTTAGAGAACTGCTTGTTTTTGTACAGGTAACGGTTTCCATCATCGTTATTGCCTGTACTATGATCATGGCTCAACAGATGTTTTTTATATCCCATAAGCCCATGGGATTCGATAAAAATGACAGAGTTATAATCGATCTGCATGGTCTGGACGTGATTGAAAAGTATAAGCCTCTTAAAAATGAGCTCTTAAAAAACAGCAGCATACTTGGAGTCTCGGCCATCTCGGAAATGATTTTCTCTGAGCAACTTGTTCCCGGTGATCAGGGAATGGTCGATAATGCGGAAGGCGTGATGGAAGCCACTTCTTTCAGCTATTTAGAGGTAGAAGAGAATCTGGTGGACGTAATGGGAATGAAGGTGGTTGATGGTAGAAATTTTGATAAAAAATATATCACTGATATAGGCACATCCTTTGTAGTCAATGAAACACTGGTAAAGGCCAAGGGATGGAAGAATGCCCTTGGAAAACGAATTCAACTCGGCAGGCTGAACGGCAGAGTAATCGGCGTGGTTAAGGATTTTCATTTTAAGCCTCTTCACACCCCGGTCGAACCTTTTGTTATGTGGCAGTTCAATGATAAGGAAAACTACAGGGGAATCCCTGATGAACAGCGCGATATGGTACGGAGATCCATGATTGTGCATATTAAAAATTCCAATGTCCCGCAAACGCTGGCTTTTCTCAGTGAAAAATTCCAGGAATTCGATCCGCTGCATCCTTTTGAATATGAATTCCTGGATAATTCCATTGAGAAACTCTATATGTCCGAAGAACGCCTTATGAAAATGGCCGGGATTTTTTCCGGTATATGTATTTTCATATCCTGCCTCGGGTTATACGGCCTTTCGAGTTTTTCTACTGAACAGCGCAGCAAAGAGATCGGGATACGTAAAGTACTCGGCGCTTCATCTCTGCAGATCATTACTCTGCTGGCACGCAAAACCATATGGCTTGTTATGGCGGGGGCCGTTGTCGCCACAATCATTGCCTGGTATGCAATAGGAGAATGGCTGGCGAGTTTTGCATACAGGGTTGCCATTAATCCGGCTGCTTTTTTGTTTTCTATAGTTATAGTGCTCGGACTGGCATTTCTGACCATCGCATCACAGTCCTTTAAAACAGCCCAGAGGAATCCTTCGATATCGCTGCGTCATGAATAATTGAGTAGATACGCCCGGCCGGGCGTCTCTACTCAAACGAGTTATTTATTTTGCTGAATATCCATTTACATATGAATCTTCATTTATTACCTCCATGAGTCTGCAATAATGCCACTCCTGGTTTTCCGGTGTCCAACTGTTGCCTGCATAATTTTCACAACTGGCCGGTTTTTCAAGCGGATATTCTTCCAAGGGATCATCCTCAAGATTATAGAAGAAACAGTTTTCACTTTCTATCCCGCCGGCACATGCTACTTTATATGTTGCATTACGGGCGCCTACATGCTTCGTGCCATTGGTCATCAGGTTGACAGATTCAGTTAAAACATAACCTTTATTTGGGTCGCGCACACTTTTTTTATTATCAAAAAGTACCGGAGTCAGAGAGACTGAATCAAGAGATACTTTACCATTTCCATCACTGTTACTGACTTCATCAGGTACTTCCAGGCCTGCCAGTGCAAGTGTGGTAGCGAACAGGTCGGCAGCATGTGCAATTCCATCATTCATCGAATCAGCTTTTATTCCGGGACCTTTTATAACCATAGGTACCAGAGCACCGCTTTCGTATGCAGTACCCTTTCCACGTCCTTTTCTGGTAATGTACATGTTATCAATATAATACAGACCACCACTCAGGTCATACATAGGTGTTCCGTTATCACTGAGGTATATCACATAGGTATTTGGATCGAGTTCCTCTACTGCATCAATCAGTTTACCCATAAGGGTATCCATGGAATTCGTCATGGCGCGCATCAGCGCTTCATCGCTGCAATTACCGGCATCGTTTGAACCGAATTTGCCGCCGCAGGAATTCATTTCATCTATACTTTTCTTATCCAGTGTATCAGCATTGGGAACAGCCATGGCATTGGGCTGCTGTATGATGGTAGTGTGCGAGAGATTAAAGGCCAGCCAGGCAAACCACGGCTTTTCCGGAGTCTCTTTTTCATTCTTTGTTATCCATTCAATGGCATCAGCCACTTTAACCAGCGGCGCGTAGTTGCTGGCTTTCATACCAGGCAAAGATCTTACCGGAGCGGTTTCAGTTCTCCATTCATTTGATGGAGTTTTATCATCCTGAATCTGATAATCATAATCCCAGTAACTTTTTATCGCCGCGTTCAGGTTGCCCTTAAATAAATCAAACCCAGCCTCTTTGGGTTTAATTCCCGGAAAAGCAGGTCCCTGACCAAAGCCTGGAGAACCGGCCAGATGCCATTTACCAAAAAGCGCAGTAGAATAGCCGCCCTCGTCCTTTAATTTTTGTACAAATGAAGTATGGTTTTGTGACAGAGGGTCCGCGAATGTGAGGACTTTTGCCTTCTTCCCGAACAGTCCGGTAAGAATAGCGGCCCGTGTGGGAGAACAGAAAGGATGAGCCCATACGCTGGTAAAAAGCATCCCTTCACTGGCAAGTTTGTCAAGTCCCGGAGTTGAAGCCGGCGATCCCTTGATCGTTTTATAGTCAGGATGATTATGGCCGGTCGGACCGTATTTTTTCTCCAGTTCATTGATCAGACCAGGATTCATATTTGAAACAACATCCATGCCAAAATCATCGCCGATTATCAATAGGATATTCGGTTTTTTATGTTCATCAGGTTTCCTGGCTGTATCAGATTTTCTTTCACACCCAAGAGTGCATATGCATACAAATAAGAAACCCGTTAGTAAAATTGAGGTTATTTCAGGCATCACTTTTTTTTGCATTATTTTCTCCCTTCAAAATATTTACATTAACAAAATGAACAACCGGGTTTTACCCTTGACATTGGACAGTTTTGAAAAACCCTAAAGCGTCGGTCTTCGCTGAAGCTTCGGTCTTCGCCAAGGCTTCGCCCCGACAAGACGCTCCGACAAGTCGGACGGACAGGCAAAAGTGTTATGATGAGGCAGTTTTTCCGGAAGCAGCCGTTGCCGCGGCGGCGCGTTCCTGGTTTTCCCTGGCGTATCTTGCGGCATCCGCGTCGGTTATTTTGTAGAAAAACTGCATTATTATAGCGGCAAGAAAACAAAACGCCGCCGGAAACAATGAAAACATCATCATGAATTTATCGATGAATTCAGGTGTCTGTTCCATGTTCGGCTGATAACCGATCGCTCCCAGGACCAACATAGGCACAGAGCCGCCGACCAGCAGACCGATCTTGAAAGGTAAATTCATCATGCCATTGGCAACCGAGCGGTTATCCTTGCCTGTCTTATGCAAATGGTACTCGCCGGTATCTATTGTATAATTTGCGTTAAAACAAAAATAGAAGTACATTGTTAAATAAAAAAAACCGTATAAAACTATATAGGCAATAGCAGATGTCCGCGCTAAAAAGTAAACCAGGACCAGCGCCAGGCACTGGCAAAGCAAACCTGTAACCATAGCATGTTTTTTGCCAAGCATAACACCAATTTTCGGCCCTATAAATGCTCCTGCAACAGCAACTAACGTTCCGGCAGTCATGGAGTATGTCATTAGCATTACGTTACCCAGCACATAGGTGAAATAATGGACTGCAAGAGTCATTATTGTGTACTGGGCAATGTAAGAGGAGGACATTACCAGGATCAGAATAAGCAGTTGATCATTTGTCGCCACTGATTTGATCATATCAGCGATCCTGATGCCCGGACCTGCGCTGAACGGGGAGGTTTCTTCATATTTTCTGGCAGATCTGGCAAGGAAATGACAACCAAACATATAGGGAATAACACAGACTATACCCATGACAAAGTATGCATAGTTGCTGCCGATCATAGGGGTAAGTACTTTATTAATTATGGGAACAAGAGATATACTGCCAATAAATGTTGCAATTGTAACACCCTGTGTGCCTCTGAATGCCAGCTTGTTCCTTTTTTCCAGGGATACGCCACCCATGATTGCAAGGACATTGAACTGGGATGTCTGGATAAAGTTCATAGAGAGATTAATCATGCAGTAGGCAATAAATACTACAACCAGTTTAACTTCCAGCGACATAGACGATGTGTCTGCGAACATCAGTATTACGCCGCAGCCGATTAACCAGCGGGTAGCCGTTATCCATTTGCTGTAATATATTCCTTTTTCCCGTGTTTTCTGAATGATGCCGCCGGATACAAGCCCGGCTATAACGTCAAGGCCACGGGCGATGCCGACCACTGTCCCGACAAGCGCGGCGCTGATCAGTA
>CAZJOB010000184.1:0-6056 GCA_964547435.1 uncultured Desulfatiglans sp.
GATTCCCGCCCCCGTATCAAGTGCGGGGCAGGCTCCAACCGCGGGAATGACACCCGGAGCTATCCTCGGATGGCCTCCTAATGTCCTGTTGTTGAAAACCGGCAGGAGAAACTGTAAACCTTTTAAAACAAATTCCTTCCTCGCCTGTGAGGGTCAGCAAAGGAGGATATCATAAATGAACTATGTCAAGGTCAGTGCAAAGGTCGAACGCCGCCTTGAGTCTTTGAGACAATCGGGTAAGGCGGGGAAAATAATAGCTCAGAAGGCAGAAAAAATTATTGAAGACCTGAAGTCAGGCCCTGTCCTGTTTCATAATGAACCAAGCGGCATCTTTACAAAATATGGTGAAAAACGGGTAAAAAATTGCCGGAAATATGATCTTGGATGTGGCCACAGACTTATTACACTTCAGAAGGATTCAATGCTTTTAGTCCTCCTTTTGGGAACGCATGATGAATGCCAGCGCTGGCTGGAAAAGACCGGCAAATTAAAAGACCTCCCTGACGGCAAGGGGGAGATTTTCAGTGTATCAAACAGAGAACCGGCAACAGGCAGATCTTCAATCGCCTGTGAGGAAGAAATATGTGATGATGAAGCGCCAGTGAATATAAGTGAGCAGGATCTGAGGGTTGTTTTTCGGGGACTTATTGAGAGTATTAATAGATGTTAGCATGTGATAACGATATTATTGCAATAGAACCCCAGTGGAGACATCAGTTTAATTTACTAAACGATTACATCGCCGTAAATCCCGGCATTCACATTGGCATGGATGAGGTTTCTGTGCCGGCGCACTTGCGAAACGAGTTCTATGAACACTTTGACGACGTTCGTTATGCCTTTGTTCGGTCGCGGCGAGGCTCAACATCTCTTGACCTGAAAGCCCTGTGCAATGACTATATCCGTTCTGAAAACGATCTTCTGAAAGGCACTTGCCTGAAGAGAATCAGCCTGCCGGCAGAACTGGAGGTATTTCTTCACAACCCGGAAGAGGGCATGGTTCGCTGGCTCTATAACAGGTTGTTTGAACTGATTCAGGGCAGGATAACCGAAGAAGCCTTTGAGAGTATGGCAGAAACCGAACTTCACTCAACAGCCATGGAAATGTACCGATTAGGGTATGAAACATGGGCCGCGCTTGCTATTATTCTCCTGCTGGAACCTGATGAATTTTTTGGGGTTGCGCTTGATGACGATTATGAACCTGTTGTCACCGGTATCGATGAGATCGCCTTCGGACGTCAGTTCCATCACCCTGCAAAGCGTACACCCGAATTCATTATTCATTCAAAAAAACTGGACAAGCATATAGCCTTCAAGATGCCCCAGGCAAAGGAGGTGGATTTGTATAATCTTCCGGTTGAGATTCCCACTCAAAGAATACTGAGGGATCGCACAGGGGATACATCTTTGGCACTGACTTACAGGATGATATTTCTATCGGTCGTCCCGGATCTTAACAGGATACCTGTATTTGCTGATCTGCATGAACGAAAAGTCTTTAGTCCCGATCTTACCATAGAATTTTTAATGGAGCATGATCTGTCTGATTCAAGTACGCTTCAACATGTCCGGAATCGTTTGGATATCATGAAACCATTACTGGGAGGCAGTATTGTAATCATAAACCCTGAAACCGAATCTGATGATGTTAATGATGTTAAACCTGAGATGAATATTGAAATATTTTCAGCCGGATTGAATCCGGCGAGGCTGCAACCGGTTATAGACAGACTTATCTGAACATAATCAATTGTAATCCATTAAACTTCAGGAGGATATAGTATGGCGGATGAAATAAGTGATGTTGGCCGTAGAAATTTTCTTAAAAACGCGGGGGTTATTGTCGGAGGAGGCGCGCTTGGCGCTGCCGGCGTGACACTAAGACCCGAGATGGCGCAGGCTGCTGAGGCTGTAAAGGCGGTTCCAAAGATGGTTACTCAGTTCCGGTGCCCCATTTGCAACAAAGATTTTTCCAGTTTTGCGGAACTAAAAAATCATTTCAGGACAGATCACCCGGAACATGTTGAGCCTGTCAAAACAAAGCTCAACATAAACGGGGAGGATTGTGAGGTGCTGATAGAACCCCACTGGACACTTCAACGCACACTCCAGTTCAAATTGGGCCTTACAGGCGCGAAACATATGTGTGGCAGGGGCGCCTGCGGTTCATGCACTGTAATCATGGATGAAAAGGCCATTCTTTCATGTATGACGCTGGCCGTAGAATGCGAAGGCAAGAAGATACAAACAGTTGAAGGTATTGCTGCTGATCCTAAATGGAGACCTCTTATAGACTCATACTGTAAATGGGACGCCATGCAGTGCGGTTACTGCACACCCGGGTTCCTGGTCTCTGCCAAGGCTCTTCTGGACAAAAAGCAGAACCCGACTGAAGAGGACTGCAAACAGGCCCTTGCGGGCAATATATGCTGCTGCGGCACATATCCGCGGCATCCGACTGCGATGATGGAAGCTGCAAAATTAATAAAAGGAGGTGCATAGCATGGCTGATTTAACTATAAACGGAGACAGAAAGGATTTTAATGTTGTAGGAAAGCCAAACCTTCCCGGAAAACTTTCCTGGGCAGTGGCAACCGGCGTGGCAAAATTCGGGATAGATTATGTAGTGCCCAGCATGCTTGAAGCAAAATTCATGCGCAGTCCTTATGCACATGCAAGGATAAAAAGTTATAACAAGGCAAAGGCGATGGCTGTGCCCGGTGTTGTGGACATAGTCACATTTGAAGATGAGGATGTGAAAAATTTTAAACGCAGCGGGGGTATGGGCGGTGCGCCGGCGCCATTCCTCACCGATGTTGCCCACGAAGAAAACCTGGAGGTGGGATTCATAGTCATCGCGGAAAATGAGAATATCTGCGAAGAGGCATTAAGGCAGCTTGACGTGGAATGGGAGATTTTACCTCATTCAGTGGATATAAAAGAGGCAAGAGAACCAAATGCCACAGTGATAAGGCCCGAGGACAGGGCCGGGGTCTCCAGTATGTTCGGGCCTGCAAACAATTCCATCCCGAAACAGGGTAATGTTAACTTCTCAAACCAGAATCAGGGGGATGTTGAAAAGGGCTTCAAGGAGGCTGACTATATAATAGAATACGACCTCAATATGCCTGCATACGCATCTGCTTCACCAAACCCGCATGGATCAGTTGCCTGGTGGTTTGATGATCCTTACCTGGGTCGAGACAACATTCACATAGAAGGGGCTGTGTGGCATGCGAGCGGCGGTAAAAACGCCATTGCTCAGATGTATGGTCTGCCGCCGGAAAAGACGGTACAGGAAGGTCTCTTTCAGGGCGGTAAATACTGCGACTGGACAATACGAAAATCACAGCAGGTCACCCCGTTTCTATCCAAGCGGGTAGGAAGGCCTGTGCGCTGTGTAAACGAACGCAAGGACACATTTGACTTTATGATCCAACAGCGGTTTATTCACATGAAGGTCGGCTTTACTAAGGAAGGTTTGATTACCGCCTTTGATGACTTTTCAATAACCGATGGCGGCACCCCGGGCAATTCATTCTTCGGCACCATAGGAGACCAGGGTTATGGCCCATATATAGGCACAAAGTGCAAGAATATCAGGCAAAGGATGGAGGTTGTAGACTCTAACCGCGGCCTTATGGCCTTCAGCTCACAGTTCTGCCCATTTAACTGGGATTCGGTTACAATGGCATTACATATGATAGCTGAAAAACTGGGCAAAGATGTGATTGATATTGCAAGGCTTAATCTCCATGGGCCTGATGGCCAGCAGGACACCAGGCCGGTTCCAAGCTTTGACGCATGTATTGATGCCGGGCGTAAACTGATGAAATGGAACTGGCATAAAAATGGCGCAAAAAAACTGCCTGACGGGAGACTCCACGGGGCCGGTTTTAGATACCAGATGTGCCCGAGGCATGCAATGGGTTCGGATTTTCACGCTGTGCTTGAACTTCGGGACGGAATAGTGCACCTGCCTATTCAGGGACCCCATGCAGGGGTATTTTCCGTCGAAGGCGTTACCATGATAGCCGCTGAAGAACTCGGTCTCAAATATGAGGATATCAGCATTGATTATGATCCCAACGCAATATTTGTCTCCATAAGCGGAGGGGCGGACGGCCTCGTCGCAACCGGCTGGGTCATGAAACAATGCTGTCATATATTAAGACAGCGCATATTTGAAGCGGCTATTGCCGAGGCCGAAAAACCAGCGCCTATGGGTTTCTTTGGGCCGCCTAAAAAGGCAGCGCCAAATCCATTAAAAGGAAAAAAGCCGGAAGATCTGGATATAGTGGATGGAAAGATAGTGCTCAAGTCAGACAAGAGCGCCGGAGTGCCGCTTAAGAGTATTCAGTCAAATGTATATGCGACATTTGCCGGGCACCCGCCGGCACCTTTGTGGCCTTCAAAGTATGACACCTTGAATACCCTCTATTGCGAGGTGGCTGTTGATACAGAGACAGGAGAGATTGAAATCCTTAAGTACGGGGCAGCGGTTGACTCGGGTAAGGTAATAAGGCGCACCTCCCTTGAGAGCCAGCTTGATCAGGTAGCATTCTTCAGCCAGGGGTGCCAGATGTTTGAGGACTACTACTATGATAAAAAAACAGGCGTAAAGCTCAACATGAACATGATCGAGTACAAAAAACCGGGTATGCTGGATGTGCCCAAGCTTGATGTGGATCTGATTGAAACCCGCGCTGGGAACGGTGTGTACGGCGCAAACGGAATCAGCCACTCAATGGCAAACACCCATCTTATTATATGCGCTATCTATAATGCGATTGGTGTATGGGTGGATCCGCCTGCAACACCTGACAGGGTGCTTAAGGCTTTAGGGAAGATAAGCTAAAAGGTTCAGGGTATAAGGCTATAGGTTATAGACTAAAACCTAAAGATCTAAAAGCCTAAAATCCTAATAATGAAAAGGAGATAAAATGAGACCATTTAATCATACAAATGCAACATCTATTGCAGAAATCAAAACAGCCCTGGCTGATGGGAAGACAACCCTGATAGCAGGTGGGACTGATCTTGTAGGCACCCTTAAGGATAACATTCTAAGGGACTATCCCTCTACAATAATAAATCTCAAGACTGTTTCCGGTCTGGATTATATAAAGGAAGAGGGCGGAGTGCTGAAAATTGGTGCAGCCACACACCTGGCCGATATTGCTGCGGATGCAACAGTTCAGAAAAAATATACTGCCCTTGCACAGGCGGCATCGAGGGTTGCATCTCCCCATATTCGTGATATGGGCACAATAGGCGGCAATATTGCACAGCTTCACCGCTGCTGGTATTTCAGAAAGCCTGAAAACCGCTTTGACTGCAAAAGGAAGGGCGGAAAGACATGCTTTGCCATGACAGGCGATAACAGGTATCATTCCATATTCGGGGCATCCGGTGGCTGTATTGCGGTTCATCCGAGTGATACTGCGCCAGCCCTGATTGCCCTTAACGCAAAGGTGATTACAGATAGAAGGCAAATCGAAGCGGAAAACTTTTTTGATGTAAAACAGCCCGGGAATACTGTGCTTGAAAAGGATGAAATAATTAAAGAAATTCAGATCCCGGAACCTCCAAAAGGCGCAAAAAGCGCCTTTATCAAGTTTGCATTAAGAAAATCCATTGATTTCCCAATTGTTAACTGTGCGGTAATGGTAGGTGGTGATAATCCAAGGATCAGCCTGAATGCGGTTGCGCCAAAGCCTTACAGGGCAACAAAGGCAGAGGCAGTAATTGCAGGCAAAAAGATCAACGAAAAGATCGCAGAAGAGGCGGCAGCAGCTGCAGTAGCTGATGCAAGGCCGTTACCTGCTACAAAATACAAGGTGCAGATCGCGAAGACCCTTGTTAAAAGGGCGCTTCTTGCTGCCAATTAATTTTGATTAATTTTTTAGCGCCGGGGAGAAGAATTAATAATCTCCCCGGCTACCTTTTTATGAGTTAAGGAGGAATTAATGTTAACGGTAACCGAAAAGGCAAACGAAAAGATAATGGATTTTCTAAAGGCCCAGAAAGATCCTTCATGTATAAGGCTTTTT
>CAZJOB010000184.1:6066-6934 GCA_964547435.1 uncultured Desulfatiglans sp.
CGGCTGTTCGGGACCTTCTATGGGAATGTCTCTTGATGATCCATCGGAAAATGACGAAATTATAAAAGACAATGGGGTAACATATCTTATTGATAAGACGCTGCTGGAGCAGGTAAAGCCAATAAGCGTTGATTTTGTTGAGACCGAAAGGGGTTCTGGATTTTCAATATCATCAAATTTACCAAAGGGAACCGGGTGCAGTTCCTGCTCAAGCTGCTCTTGAAAAGGTTATCAAGCCACTTGCAGGTGATATCTACTCCACAAGCGGCTTGATTTATTGCCATTATCCGCTTTTGGCACATAAAACCCGGCGCTTTCCAAAAAATATTTTAAAAATCCTGCGGATATGGTAATAAGGCTACTGCATAGAGAAGCAAGGTCATATAAAACATTGCTTCGCATATGCACACGCTTTATTCAGTAAAAAGGAGATTCTTATCAACTCAAATTTATTCAGGAGGGTAAAAAAGATGAAACATGTTAAATCAGCCATTTTGTCAGGCGCATTGATCTCAATTCTGTTCATTGGAGTTAGTTTAGCATCCGCTCAGGGGCAGTGGGAGGTGGTAATTCCCAAAGCTATTGAAGGGATTAAGGTGCGTATGGCAGCCTTTCATGATGAAAACTTTGGTGTCTGGGGCGGGGCCGGGGACGATGGCGCGCAACACTATACACTGGATGGGGGAAAGACATGGACAATGGCCAAGACCGGAGGCTGCATGTTCTCTGTGGACGTCATTGATACCAGCATAATCTGGCAATCCTGTTTGAGCGGCACCAGTCTGACCACAGACGGCGGTAAAAACTGGAAGGTAATTGCAAAGGATGTTGGCGGTATGGCAAGCATTCTGGCATTTGCAGATAACAA
>CAZJOB010000185.1:0-6875 GCA_964547435.1 uncultured Desulfatiglans sp.
ACTTACCGTTCCGAACTTATTAAACCTTACATCCATCTCTTTTTTAGCCATTTTTCTACCTCCCCAGTATAGTAACGTTGCCGTAAAGTCCGACACCGCCGATGTTATGAACAAGACCGATTTCCGGGTTCTTTACCTGCATGTCCCCGGCTTCACCCCTTAACTGGAGGACAATGGTTCTGATCTGAGAACCGCCGGTGGCGCCAATTGGATGCCCCTTTGAAAGAAGGCCGCCGTCGACATTAACCGGAATGCTTCCCTCTTTATATGTCTCTTTGGATTTAATAAGATCTTTGCCTTCTCCGGGTTTCGCGAAACCGAGATTCTCATAGGCCATCATTTCCGCTATGGTGAAGCAGTCATGGACCTCGGCGACGTCAACATCCTTTGGCGTGATTCCGGCCATTTTATATGCCTGTTCACCTGCCTGCTGGCCCACGGTCAAGCCCGAAAAGAGCTCTCTGCCTGCCATGTTTACCGCTGTGGACGAAGCGCCCAGTCCCATAATCCAGACCGGTTTTTTGGAGAATGCCTTTGCCTTTTCCTCATTCGCCACGATAACGCATGAACTTCCATCCGCGTTGGCGCAGCAGTCTCCAACTCTTAAGGGACTCGCGACCGGTGAGGATATCGGGCTCTCAGGATCGGAAAACATATCAAATGTTACCGGTTTTCTGTAAACAGCCTTCTCATTTATCTGGCCATAGGTGGCAGCCTTGACCCTTATAAGCGCAAGGTCATCAGGTGTTGTGCCATATTTCGCAAAGTGTCCTCTGGCGTACATGGCGTAATATGCGGGCATCATGGTACCGAAGGGGCTTTCCCACTGAATATCCGCGCCTCTTCCCATTCTCTCCTGTGATTCTGCGGAAGATATCTCGGACATCTTCTGAACTCCGATTACCGCGACAACATCATGCAGGCCTGATTTTACCAGGGAATATGCAAGTCTCAATCCCATGCTGCTGGATGAACAGAGTGTTTCCACATAAAATGTCGGCTGAGGCGTTAGTCCAAGATATTCAGCCAGCACGCCCGCCGGAGATCGCTGTTTATCATATTCGGGGGATGAACAAACAACTGAAGCCCCGATATCTTTGGTGGTTATTCGCGCGTCCTGAAGCGCTTCCTTGAATCCTTCAAAGGCCAGTTCCCTTAGTGATCCGGGGTATCCCCTTACAAAGGCGCTCTGGCCGACTCCAATAATTCCTACTTTTCCCATAAAATTTCTCCTGTCTGTTTAATAAATAAACTTCAACTCATTGAAATTAAAGTGAATATCGTAAGGGCTGATATTCTTCAACCCATTTTTTTGAACAAATTAATATAGGAAAGAATCTGAAAAGAATCAAGTTAAAAGGCTGCCTGTTTTGAATTTGATTTGATTCGAAGAATAATAAATGATAAATGGATTATTTTAAATTAAGACAAGGAAGATACAGATGCCGAATACAGTAATTACAGGGACGGGGAGCTATATCCCAACCTTAAAGATCGAAAACAAGCATTTTCTCAAACATGAATTCTACAACTCTGAAGAGAAGATAATAGAAAAGACCAATGAGGATATCATAAATAAATTTAATGAGATAACCTGCATAAACGAGCGAAGGTATCTAACCGACGACCTGACAACCTCGGACATGTGTTACGAGGCCGCAAAACTCGCGTTTGAAGGCATGGACAGGGAAGACCTTGATTACATAATTGTTGCCCATAACTTCGGAGACGTAAAGGCCGGAGGAGTAAGGGTGGATATCTGCCCGTCAATAGCAGCCAGGGTTAAACATCTTCTGGAAATAGAAAATCCATACACGGTTGCCTTTGACGTGCCCTTTGGATGCCCCGGATGGCTTCAGTGCATGATTATTGCGGATTACTTTATAAAATCGGGGGACGCGAAAAAAATTCTTGTTATAGGCTCTGACGCGCTGTCACGAGTGATCGATTCTCATGATATAGACAGCATGATATTTGCGGACGGGGCCGGCGCCGCAGTTGTTGAAGCAACGAATAAAGATTGCGGCATACTTACTCATGTGACCAGATCGGACACAAAAAATGAATTGAACCTGATATGGAACGGCAGGAGCTATTCTCCCCGCAAAACCGGTGATGAAATCTATCTCAAGATGAACGGTCATACTGTTTATAAATACGCCCTCAGGTATGTCCCGGAGGTTGTAAAGATGAGCCTGGACAAAGGGGGGATAGGCCTGAATGATGTAAAAAAGATACTTATACACCAGGCCAACGAGAAGATGGACAGGGCAATAATAAAAAATATATTCAAGCTTTTTGATGTGAAGGATATACCGGAACATATAATGCCCATGACCATTTCCTGGCTGGGGAACAGCTCGGTCGCCACTCTGCCTACCATGTTTGATCTCCTGCAGAAGGGAAAGATGGATAATCACGTGCTTCATTCAGGGGATATCGCCGTGTTCGCTTCCGTGGGGGCGGGCATGAATATAAATTCTATGGTTTACAGGATGGCGTGACACAAAGAAGGTCTAAGGTTCAGGGTTTAAGGTTCAAGGCGCAGGGCAGGCGCAAGGAGGAAAAATCTTTTTGTAGGGGCCGACCTGCGTGTCGGCCCGATGTGTTTTTACTTTAACAGAACGAAGGCTGCCGCATTCCCGCATAATTGCCCTGAGCCCTGCGCCTGGTTTTATATACATGGAATCATGTGCAAATGGATACAAAGAGGGTCCGGCGCTCTCCTTACATGCCCGAAGGGCATTTGCGTTTTGCCGAAGAAACAGCTAGTCAGGCGTGCCGAAGGGGATTCTGTTTTATGCAATCCGAATCCTTCATTGTAGGTGATTGACTCGGCATGCTGCACGTCATGGCCCAGAGTAACATGAATTATAGTCTCACTGAAACGAGTTCGGTCATTCCAGGAGAACCCCGGGCCCTCTTTATGCGCTGTACGATCTTTGGAGAGATTTAACTGCCCAATTAATCGTAGGGGCAGGTCTGCGCTTGGCCCGCCGTCGCCAAGGCTATGGCGGGCCAGGCATAGGCTCCTACGATTAAATATAAATTTTTAACTGTAACCTTTTACTGAGGTCAAAAAAGACTTCGTTTCTCATAGGTTGCCGTGAAGCGGTATAAAAAAGCTTTTCACGAGAACATCAAGGTTTGTTGCCTAAAAAAGCCTTCAGCCCCTCATACAGGGCCGCGGCGTCATTGTATCCCTGATCAAAGGTCGCATAGAGTTTTGTTTTGTTCCTTTCGACCCGGCCTGCCTGTATTGCTGTTTTCGGGCGTATCACAAATATTTCTCCCTCTTCCTCCAGACGATCGACCAGGTCCATTGTCCTGTTGTACCTGATATGTCGATTGGCCAGGGTTTTTTGAAGACCTTTGTATCTTGAATAGAAAAGATGGGCCAGGCGGTTTGTGATAGATGGTTTTTTTCTGTAGCCCCTGGGGCGGGTAAGAACAAGGACATTTCTTTTGTTTCCATCCTGAATACTCTTTTTAAGGGGAATGGAATCGGAAAGACCGCCATCCATGTATATTCGGCCGTTGAATTGGACAGGCCCTGATATAAAGGGCAGGCTGCATGTGGCCCTTAAGATTGACATCAGGTCCTCACGCAGTTCACTCTTTTCATAATAGACAGGCTCTCCGGTGACACAGTCAGTAACGCCTATATGGAATTTTGTGCTGTTTTTGAAAAATGCATCAAAATCAAAGGGGACAAGAAAAAGGGGTATTTCTCTGAAAATGAAATCCATCCCGAACAGCTCGCCCTTTGCAATAAGGTTTGTGTAGCTTATGTAGCGGGGGTCATTGACATATTCTATATTTACAATCCGGTTTCTTTCCGGCTGTCCTGATATGTAGTTTGCCCCGTTGCACGCCCCCATGGAGACGCCTGTCACATAGGGAAATGCAATATCATGATCGTCAAAGAACCGGATTACTCCGGAAGTATAAACGCCCCTCAACCCTCCGCCTTCGAGTACAAGACCGGTCTTTTCGCTGTTCATTGCATCTCCCTGAAAATCATTGCGGAATATTATCTTTCTTTTTTATCGAACCGGCCAGCAGTTTTCTGAAAATAAGATATCCCGCTATGATGCATATAATGCCAATAATAAACACGGGATTGTTATGCCTCAGCATGCCGTAGCACACCGCTAATGTACCGATTATCCATAAGATGGGAATTAATATTTTTTTCATTCGGAAGCATGCCTGCGAGGTTTTTTGGTTTATATTAATAGTGCCCTTATTTTCTACAATTCACCAACAGCAGAAACCTGCCGGTACTCCACATCCTCAAATTCATTAAAATGTGCCTGACCGCATTTAATCTTTCTTCTCTCACTTGCCCTTAATTCCTGACCTGCTGATTTGGTCTCAGCTACAAAGTAAACAGTCTTTTCGTTCTTCTTAATCAAGGCCCAATCAGGATTATAGCTCCCAATCGGTGTCTGAATCTTAAACCAGAAGGGTAGCTTGAAATAAAATTCTATGTCATCGCGGCTTTCACATTCCCTGGCAAAATCATATTCCACATTTGAATCCAGCGGGCAAAGATCACTGTAAATGGTCTTCTCTTTGTTTGATATTCTAAAAGTTAGTTCGTTTATATGAACCTCGTATTCTTCAAATAATCTCATTTCATATTCTTTGGCCCCGATCTTCTCATATTTGATTCCATCAATCATCAGATCTGCCAGTACATCATTTATCGCAGCAACCGCACTGTCCAGGAAAAGCTGTGGATTAATCATTATGTCATCGGTTCTGCCGGAGGCCAACAGGATTTTAAAAATAGTAGATCTGGTGAGTCCTGTTCTTTCCTGAATATAAAATAAAATATCCGGTATCTTGAATGCACTATCCATGGCAGTGAAATATGACGCCTTAATATCTGAAACGATTCCTGCCTCGTCAAACTTAAGAGCGGTTTTTGTGGTTCTTATCATGGCCTTTTTTATAACCGGCATCTGATTAAGCGCTTTTGACGCCCGTTTAATCAGATCGGGGGTATCATAATCTACCTTATAGGTTGTCTGATATTTTATCCTGTCCCAGATATCCCTGAATTTTTCATCCAGCTCAAATCCTTTTTGATATTTGACTGTTGCCCTTTCCTGCCTGTTCTTTATCCTTCCCTTAAAGGACACTCCGCAATCCTCTTCGATCTCTGTCTGAAGCTGTCTGGCAAAATCTTCATACGCTTCATTAGCGATAATGGTCAGGCGGTTTATATTGGTATCCTGTATTCTGATACCTTCCTGGTTCACGGAAAGCCTCAGCCCTCGCCCTATTTCCTGACGTTTTTTCAGCTCGGAATGTGTCTCATTCAAGGTGCAAATCTGAAAAACATTTGGATTATCCCAGCCTTCTCTCAGCGCGGAATGACTGAAGATAAATCTCAAAGGCTCATTAATATCCAGAAGCCGCTCTTTATCTTTCATAATCAATTTAAAGGTATCGTCATCTGCGAGGGAATTGCCCTTTGTATCGCTCCACTTCCCCTTTTTGTCCTGTGAAAAATAACCGTTGTGCACCTCATCGGCCTTAAAGGGAATTAAACCTTTATATGATTCTTTTCCTGAAATTTCTTCAAACAGTTCCTCAAACCAGAGGGCAAACTTCCCTTTAACCGGGATTCCATTCATGTCATAACTGCGATAGTTGGCCACCCTGTCTATAAAGAAAAGCGAGAGGACCTTTATCCCTTTTGACTTAAGTCTCTTTTCTTTCAGAAAATGCTCTTCTATGGCCTTTCTTATCTGGACCTTCATAACCTCATCGGTAAGACCGCCCAATGTGTCTCCTGTAAAAACAATATCGCCGTTTGAAAGTTCAATATACCCTTCAGAGATATCAATGCCGTTTATAATATAGCCATTTTTGTAGGCATCCCTTTTATTTGACAGATCATACAAGTCATCGCCTACTTTTGCGGTGATGCTTTTCCTTTTCACACCTTCCTTTGTGTTGGCGTCGATTTTTATCTTTGCGGATGTCCGGGTCTTTGTGGCGGTCACTTTTTCAAGACACAGAAAAGCCTCATTAAAGTCATTCTCCGTGACAATTGAATCCACTTCTATCTGTTTAACCAGGCCCATATCATAAGCCTTTACAGGATCAAGACTGTAAACCATATTGTACCGGTGTGTATGGGTGGCGGAATAACGCAGGGTGCAGAGCGGATTCAGATTTGCTATTGCATTCCTTCTGATATCGGTCTCCATGTTCTGCGGTTCATCCACTATAACAATCGGGAGAGTCGCCTGAATAAATTCAACAGGCCTCTTGCCTGTCAGTTTGTCATTGGGGCGGTTAATGATGTTTTCATCCTTGGCAAAGGAATCTATATTTATGACAAGTATCTGGATGTTGTTATTTATCGCAAAGTTTCTTAAATTGGAGACCCTCCTGGAATCATATACATAAAAATTGACAGGGGTTTTCTCATAAAGGTTCTGGAAATGGTCAAAGGTGATTTCGAGATTTTTTAACACACCCTCGCGGATGGCAATGGAAGGAACGACTATGACATACTTTTTAAAGCCATATTTCCTGTTCAGTTCGTAAACAGTGCGAAGATAAACATATGTCTTGCCGGTCCCTGTCTCCATCTCGACCGAGAAATTCATACCGTCCAGTTTGTTCAAAACCGGCAGCTCATTTTTCTTCTGAATGGCCTTTACGTTTTCAAGAATCTGTTCTTCACCCAGGCTCAGGCGATTACCTATGCCGCCATCATAAAAAAGATAGTATTCATGAGAAATGGAAAAATCAAGATCCCCATCCCTTAAGGGCTGGCCTTCAAATATCCCTACGATGGAATCTATAGCGTCGATCTGAAATTGCTGGTTTGGGTCAAAATGGAGTTTCAA
>CAZJOB010000186.1:0-6102 GCA_964547435.1 uncultured Desulfatiglans sp.
AATCGCGGGAATGACAATCTGAGCTATTCTCGGACAGCCTCCTAGAGGGTATTTAGGTCTTATCTTTACACACAAATTCTTATGAGGAGCCAAAATTTTTTATTTTAGGGAGCAATAAGGAAAGGGGCCAACCATGAAATATAAAATTATAACAATTGTACTATTCAGTTTGCTCTTTAGCACACCCGCTCAAAGCCAGCTTGTAGACAAGTTTGATCAGGAAGATTCAAGCTGCTGTCTGCCCATATTCGCGCAGAGGCTTGTGAATCAACTGAAAGACTGGAACCAGCTCAGCAGATATATGAATGAAAACCAGGAACTTAAAAAGAAGCCCCATGATCCTATGCAAGTGGTGTTTATGGGAGATTCCATTACAGACTTCTGGAAACTTGCCGAATATTTTCCGGGCAAGCCCTATGTAAACCGGGGTATCAGCGGACAGACAACACCCCAGATGCTGGTACGTATGTATCCTGATGTAGTCGTACATAAACCTGCTGCCATGGTTGTGCTGGCCGGGATAAACGATGTCTCCCAAAACACAGGTCCTTCAACTTCAGAGATGGTGGAACAAAACATAATGGCAATGACAGATATTGCCCGGCAAAATGGTATAAAGGTTATCCTGTGCTCGATTCTCCCCATAAGCGATTATGCCTTTATAAAGATGAAGGCCAGCGGCAACTTACCCTCATATATTAAAGAGCCTGTAACAGCAACCCATCCTCCCGAAGACATTATAAAACTGAATGCCTGGATGAAGGGCTATGCTTCAAAGGCGGGCGCAGTCTATGTGGATTATTTTAGCGCGATGGTGGATGAAAAAGGTTTTTTAAAGGAAAATCTGTCAGAAGATGGCATTCATCCGAATGAGGAAGGATATAAGATAATGACAAACATTGTTGAAAAGGCGATAGCCAAGGTGTTCAAGTAGTCTGATAAGAAGGGGCTTAAAAATGTATAAATCAATGATCACTTTATTAATAGTCTTTATTATGTCCACCTGTACAGCATCAGCTCAAACCACCAATCTCCTTTTCAAGGCAGGTGCGGCTAAGGTTGATGTAACGCCAGGTGAAAATGCTCTTCCTAAAAATATCGAAGGGATACTGGACCGGCTTTACTCAAGGGCTATTGTTATAGACAATGGCGTTACCAGCGCAGCCCTTGTCACGGTTGATACCGGCATGATCTTCGAACAGCTCTGGAAAAAGGTGACACAGAAAATAGAAAATGAACTCGGTATCCCTGTACAGAATATATTGCTGACACCAACACATACCCATAGCGGTGTTATGTGGGCTCAGCCTGAACTTGAAAATAGAATATTTGAATCAGTTAAACTGGCAAAGGAAAGGCTTGCACCCGCGCGTATAGGCTATGGCACGGGTGTTTCCTATGTAAATGTTAACCGGAACATCATTGATCCTAAAACACGGCGCTGGTGGGAAGGACCTAATTATGATGGACCTTCTGACAAGACAGTGGCAGTGGTCAAATTCGAGACGATTAATGGAGAGCCGATCGCGGTATATTACAACTACGCAATGCATGCAGTTACAGTCGGGCAGCTTGACCAGATCAGCGCGGACGCGCCGGGCGCCGCATCGAGGTATATCGAGGATTCCTTTGACGACAGAATCGTGGCTGTCTGGTCAACAGGGGCGTGCGGGGATCAGAATCCGATCTATTTTCAGCAGACATATGATCTTCGTGAAATAAGGATAAAGGATTATGCAAAAAGAGGGATCGACATCAGCAATGCCATGCCTCCGGGGGGAGAGGGACTGAACAAGCAGGATCCAGCAGTGATCAGGCTGATGAATCAGCAGAAGCAGATGATCCTTTCCATGGGGCAGTTTCTGGGCGAAGAGGTCATGCACGTGATGCGTGACATGGAGCGTATGTCAGAAAGCGGCAGGATATTCGGGAAACAGAAAATAGCCAGTTTTCCGGGCAGGGAAAGGACAAATGAAGGCCGCGCCGGGTATGAGGGAACATACAAAGATGGCGCTCCGGTTGAGCTTCGCCTCGGGCTCCTTATGATAGATGACATCGCATTAGGAACTGTCAATGCCGAGATCTTCAATCTGATAGCCCAGAGGTTTAAAAAGGAGTCTCCATTTGCACAAACCATGATGGTCACACTGACAAACGGAATGGCCAATTCCGGGTACATACCAAATGACGCTGCCTTCGGGTATCAGACCTTTGAGGTTCTTTCATCCAGATGCAAGCCCGGATACGCGGAAAACGCAATAGTCAATGGAATACTGGATCTTATCTACGAGGCCAAAGGAAGACAATAAGCAAAAATCATTTTCTGCTTGTCATGTATTTTTTGTTGACAAAATCTAATAAATATCCTATTTCTTGACCAAATTAAAATAAGATATTAATTTGGTCAAGAAATGTACATTCCTCGCAGTATTAAAAAAATATACAAAACAGCAATAAGGCAATTTCCGGCAGTGCTGATAACCGGTCCAAGGCAGTCCGGAAAATCCACATTTCTAAAAACAGAATCAAGTGATATCCCCTATATAACTTTTGATGACCCGCTTAACCGAGAGTTTGCCCTGAATGATCCCAACGGATTTTTAAACCAATTCAAAGGCGGACCTGTTGTTCTGGATGAAATCCAGTATGTCCCTGAAATCCTGCAATACATTAAGATCAGGATAGATAATGATCGGAAGCCGGGCATATGGATAATGACTGGTTCTCAGCGGTATCAGATAATGAGCGGAATAAGTGAAACGCTTGCCGGAAGAATCGCAATACTTGAGTTGCTTCCATTTGGCCTCGAAGAAATAGACATTTCAAAAACAACCCTTGAAGAGACTATCTGGACAGGCCTGTATCCTGAGCCCTTTTGCTATCCTGAAAAACGGGAATTATGGATAAATTCCTATATACAGACTTATATTGAAAGGGATGTAAGGCAGATTGCCAATATTAATGATCTGAGGTCATTTGAGATTTTTATAAATATTTGTGCGGCAAATCATTCACATGAATTCCATCCTGCGGAATTTTCAAGATCCTGCGGTGTAAGTCAGCCCACTATAAAATCCTGGAGCAAGATTCTGGAGAGCAGTTATTTCCTGCTTACGCTTCCTCCTTTCTTTAAAAATTTTAATAAGAGGATTATTAAAACTCCCAAATTTTATATAATGGACCCTGCTCTGGCAGCCTATCTTACAAGACAACCATCAGGTGAATCAGCAATTAGAGGCAATATGGGAGGCGCTATTTTTGAAGGACTGATTGTGAGTGATGTCTGGAAAACCTTTTACAACCTTGGGAAAAAACCTTCGGTCTATTTCTGGAGAGCGCAGGATGGTCATGAGGTGGACCTGATTTTTCAGGCACAGGCTAAATACTGGCCCGTAGAAATAAAAATGACTTCTACACCGTCATTGAATCATTTAAAATCCATAAACAGATTTAAAAAGCTGGCTGGTGAAGAATGCAGTGCTACAGGCGTACTGGTTTGTAATATAGATAAAGTTGCTAATCTGCCTGATAATAACATTGCCATACCATGGCACGAATTTCCAAAATGGCTTAGAGATATTATTTGAAACTTCATAGTATTCAATAGTCAAAAACCGGGGTCACCCATTAATGGGTGACCCCGGTTTATTATTGACAAAGTCTATACTATGAATAGAATGCTTTCATGCGTGTAAATGCCGGAGGACAATATTTGAGCAAAAATCTCAGATTGTGCAAGCCGGTCTCCTGAGAGGTGATGGCAGTCCTTTCGGGAGGATTTCTTCGTTCTTCGTTTTAAACCAATAAACATTTACCGGTATAAAATAATGGGAGGTGTAAAATGAAACGAGTTATTTTTTTGTTATTCACGACATTATTTTTGGCTGCGTGCGTTACAACATCGCAGGTTGAAACTGAAAACTACAACTTTGCTGCTCTTAATCTTGAAGAGATATCTCAGATATACTCGGTCAAGTCGCCAAAACTGGAAAGGGCCAACAGGCAGTCTGTTATTCTCAAGGTCAATTTTAATGAATATTATCTGCTTGTTTTGGAGCGACCTCTGGCCACAAGGAATTCGCGTCCGACAATAGGCATTTCCAGAGAACTGTCCACTATTACAGCCGGTGTAGACAGGGTTTCTGTGGAAGAGACTCCGGGGCAGTTTTATATTATTGACAAGATTTACAAGCTCAATGGAAATGAACAGGCAGCGGAAATCAAAGAACTGCTTCGTAAAAAATAATGAAAAAAAGGGGACACTGTCAGGTTATTAGGTTTAATAGCGCCAACCTGATAACCTGACAGCGCTTTACATCACAACCCTTTCTTAAGGATTGGTTTTTTATTTTTCAGGCAACGGATACACGCGCTCGGATCTTGGCGCCCCGCATTTAACACATTCGGCATCATACCAGCTCATAGGGGCGCCGCACTCTGGACAGCGCCAGCGCTCTTCTTCGTATTTAACCCATTCCTCAACGCCCATCTCACTCATTTTTTTAAGGTTCGGCAGGTATTCATCGCGGTGCAGATAGTTGCCCATATTAATTAGATTGGTAATACGATAACAGGGCAACTCTTCACACTCGGAACAACGGCTATTACTCTGCGTCTTCAAAGCATGCAGCCTTATATTGCACATCTGGCAATGACCGGCAAGCTTGCCGCCGCTGAGACAGCCGTCGCAAACAAGGCCATCCATCCAATTCGAAGGCGGAACCCCCTTTACTGCCTCCTCTGGTCCGGATGAAGATCTCTTTTGCCGTCTCATTTTTATCAGCTCGTCCCCGCCGTGTTTAGCCAGGTAGGCAGGGCAGGCTCCGCAAAATGTTCCGCATGCGGCTGCCAGATGCACTTTTCCATTGCTGTCTTTCATTTTATTATCTCCTTTCTCTTCTGAGGCTGCCAGAGAATCCAAGGAAAAACATGTACAACAAACAGCCGCACCGGCTACCCCTTTAACAAACTTCCTTCGAGTTATATTCTTGTTATTACAGGAATCCATATTCGCTCTCCCTCTTTTAATAATGACTATTTTACCAGGCTAACCAACCCCCGTCGATAACCATCTCTGCACCCGTGACCATTCTGGACTCGTCAGATGCAAGATAAAGAACTCCATAGGCAATGTCGATCGGTTTTCCAAGTGTTCCGATAGGATGGGCCTTTTCCAGGGTTTCTCTTATTGTCTTGTCTTTTAGCATGCCTGCTACCATTGGTGTTTCCATAGCGCCGGGATGGACTGAGTTAACGCGGATATTATAGCCCCGCCCCGCCTTGGAACACTCTAAAGCCGCTGCCTTGGTAAAGGCCCTGACACCGCCTTTAGCAGCACAATACGCACTGGTGCTATCGACAGTGCCTACGATACCGACAACAGAGGAAATATTGATAATTGAACCGCCTCCGGTCTCTTTCATTGCCCTGATGGCGTGTTTGGTTCCCAGAAAAACACCATCCAGACAGATGCTCATCAATCTTCGCCAATCTTCAAGGGGTGTATCTTCGAGTTCCTTAACATACTGAATTCCCGCATTGTTTACAAGAACATCCAGTTTTTGAAACTCTGACAGGGTTTTCTCTATTGCATTCTCCCAATCTGTTTCTTCGGAGACATCAAGCTTTACAAATAAGGCTTTCCCGCCCTCACTTTGAATATTTTCAACTACCTTTCGCCCCTTGCTTTCATTGATGTCGGCGACAACGATCGCGGCGCCTTCTTTTGCCAGTAATAATGCGCTCGCTTCCCCAAGTCCGCTTGCGGCGCCGGTAATAATCACTGTTTTGCCTTTAACGCGGTCCATTTTTCACCTCCTTGTAAAATATACTGCAACCTCTTCAGAAGAATTCTGTAATCACTATGTGATTACTTTGAAATATATCATGTAAATCCTGTTTATCGTGACTAACATTCATTATAATTCACGAATTAATTTGATTGTCTCTCCTGCTGATGATTTCCGCAACCCATCCGCAAACTTTGCTGATCCTTTCGGCGCATTTCCGGTTCGCTTCCGGTGAATCTATAAACAATTGAAATTGGTCAGGGTCCCGAAAGTCAAAACCGGTAAGCTCGCAGCAATTTGTTGTATTGTACTC
>CAZJOB010000186.1:6112-6798 GCA_964547435.1 uncultured Desulfatiglans sp.
ATCAACGAGTTCCATTGCCGGCTCAAGTGATTCTTCCTGTGCCTCTGCACCATCTTCCAGATTACGCCGCCCATACTTCATTCCAAGAACCATCAAACCCCCGGATAGTGCTCCGCAGGCCAGACAACGTTTTGCACCCCCGGCAAAGCAGGAGGTTGCCATTAAAACCAGATCATTCGAAATGCCCAGAATCTCCATAAGTGTTCCTGCTACAACCTGCGCGCATCCATGGAATTCCGGACCATATACCAATGACAGCTCTTCGGCCATTTTCTTGAATTGTTCTGGAAATCGTGTGATTCTCATTTCTGCCATGGAAGGACCTCCTAAAGCTTTTTATGATTGATATGAGTATCTAACCGGAAAGTCAACCCTATTTTGCCCAATTGACCCAACTTTTCAAAAAATAAGGGATTTATTTTCAGATAATTGCGCCCCGGCAAAATCCATAGTTTCATCTGACAGCGGAGGGGTGGCAGAGGGTTGGGATGCAACATCTGCACCCATTCGGTTTGCCAGCTCCATGGTTGTATGAATGTCCCAGCCAAGGGTCATTCCGAAAATAATGCCGGCAGAACAGGCGTCGCCTGCGCCTACCGGAAATGTATGGCCGGAAATTAGACTGGGCCTAGTCAGGTCAAATTCACCCTTCCGATTCAACAGGACAGTGCCCCGGTCTCCAAGTG
>CAZJOB010000187.1:0-6797 GCA_964547435.1 uncultured Desulfatiglans sp.
TGATGAAATATCCATTGGCGACAGAGGAATCAAAGGGACTCTTATACTGGACGCGAGTTATGAAATCAAAATTGAGGGGGATCAAAGGCCTCTGGAAGGCATCTCAGGAGAAATCAGAAACTTTGAGATAAACCAGGGGCTAATAAAAAATTCCAGGGTTTTTGTTAAGGTTCTGGACTTTTTGAACATTCCCGACAAATTTAAAAAAAGGCCTCCTGAGCTCAGAGAAGAAGGCTTCTATTTTGAACTTATGCGCGGCAATGCTTCAATAGAAAACGGGCTTTTAAGAACAGATAATTATGTGTTGAAAAGCCCTGTTTTCAACGCGGCAGGCGCGGGTAATGAGAATCTTGTTCTCAGGGAACATGATTTCAGGTTTCTTGTGCAGCCCATGGGAAATATCGATTCCATAATAAGTCATCTGCCGATTATAGGGAATATCCTTGTATGCGATGATGAGACCATCTTTTCCGTGGGATATAATGTTTCCGGGCCATGGGATAATCCTCAAATAGAGATGGCCCCTGTTGAAAATCTTAAAGGCATTTTTGGAGTCTTTAAACGCGCGGTTCTCATCCCTGTCAATCTGTTTAATGGCATCAAAAACGCGGCCAAAAACGGCAGGGAAAAAGAGATTGAAAATACTGAGGAGTGAGAGTATCGCTCAAAAGGTTGATTCCGATAGCAAAGAATGATAGATTCTTCGCAAATGAACCGGATATTACCGGCTTCGAATAAGAAAGGCATGATAATATGGCAAAATTAGACCTTGTAGACATATTCAAAAAACGAACCCGCTATCCTCTCAGGCCAAGGAGCTCCGACATCATTAACAAGCTGTTTCCTGACTTCAAGAGGATTGGAAACGGCAGCGGATCACTTATCGCCGGCACATGTCAGTACATGGAAAAAACCCTGTATGTCATAGGACAGCAGAAACCCAAACTATCCGACCTCAAAAGTCAGGAAGACCTTCGCAGGTTAAACTATGGAATGCTCACATCTGACGATCATTCGGCAATACTTACAATACTTAAAGAGGCGAAAAATTCCAATCCCGACAATACCTATATCTTTACACTGGTGGATACATACGGGGCCGATATCTCCATGGAATCTGCCAAGCACTTTCAGGCCTTTTTTATTGCCCATCTTATTCATGAATTTTTGACTATCCCCCTGAGAACCATATCCCTTGTACTGGGTGAAGGTGGAAGCGGCGGGGCCCTGGCGATTCAGGTCACGGATATAAGGGGACAGATGGACGACGCACTCTACGCAACGGCTCCTCCGGAAAGCATGGCATCCATCGTATTCAGGGATGCAAGCCGGATCAATGACGCCCTTATGATTCTAAAGCCGACCGCGAAAGAACTCAAAAAGCTGGATGTAATAGACCGGATAGTTCCGGCGCCCGAGGATGTCGCCGATTGTCAGGTTATGGCCGAAAATATAGAACAATTCCTTGTTAAGGCCATGAAGGACCTTGCAAAATCCCGGATCAAAAAATTGCTCAAAAAAAGAGCGCTGCGGGCCAAAAAATACGGCAACTCAAAGGAAAGCGGGACATTTCATGACATAAAAAGATATATTGAAAAGCCCATAAAGAACATCTTCCGCAAGGTCCCTCCTGACATAAAGATAGTAAACTACTCAGGTCTCACTGAGGTCGGGGATGAGTATGATGAAAACCAGTATCAGGAAAGGCCCGGCGAATATATAGAATGCGGCACTGCTGAGGGCAAGGGAAGAGGTTCAAAGGGATGCGGAAAACTGGTATCACTCAAGGATTTTATAGATAATTTCTATGTATGTCCTGAATGCGGCCACTCATACACACTCGGGGCTGAAAACTGGATAGACGGCCTTGCCGATATAGGCAGTTTTCATGAACTGTACCGCAATCTGACGGTAGATCAGATCCTTGAAGAAGAAACCATAACAGACTATTACCGCGATTTTTTAAAGAGGCAGGAAGGAAGATCCAACTTTAAGGAATCCCTTGTAACCGGCAGCGCCAGGGTTCATCATTTCCAGGTGGTTATGGCTATAAGTGAGTTTTATTTCTGCGGAGGGTCCATGGGGGTCGTTTTCGGTGAGAAGTTCATGCGGGCCGTGGACTATGCCATACAGGAAAACCTACCCTTCATAAGTGTGTGCTGCTCGGGAGGGGCAAGGCTCTATGAGGGAATATCCGCGCTGATGCAGATGGTCAAGACAATCGAATCAATAAACAGGCTGAAAAATCATGGCCTGCCCTACCTGTCGATCCTGGCCGACCCTTCCACAGGGGGCGCCATCGCCAGTTACGCGGCCCTGGGGGATGTAATATTAGCCGAGCCTGGCGCCCTTGTCATCTTTACCGGGCCCAGAGTCATGGAGTCCAGAGGCTTTGAGGTGGACGAAAACCTTGTAAGGTCCCAATATCTTCACAGCATCTCCGAAAGGATATACGATAACCTCGATTATTATCATGACATAAGAGGCATTCAGGAGATCTGCGAAAGAAGAAATATGAAGATGGCAATAGCAAAGTATCTGGAACTTTATTCCCGGACATGCTCCCGGCAGGGAAAGGGGGGCAGAAAGAAAAATTAATCGGACGAACCTCCGGATAAATATTCCCGCAGGGCAGGCAGGATATATATTTGGCTGAGGTCAAAGGAAGAGAGTTCTCTTGCCAGTATCTCAACCCTGTCTTCAATCACGGTGCTTGAATTGATGATTATAATGTCTTCACCCTTTACCCGGCAGAGCCCGCCGGGGAAAAAGGTGCTTTCCTTTTTCAACTGCTCATATCGCACCTTTATGCCAAGGCTTTCCGCCAGTTCCTCCAGATGCGTCAGCAGATTTTCGTATTCCGCCCTGTCTTTTTTCATTTAACACCCTGCCAGTTCAGTTCTAATAAAAAACCTTATAACTCCCTGCCGCGAAAAGGACAATACCTAAAATCCCGGCAGGTGTTTAAACAAGCCGGGGGTCTATATTGCCGGGGCCTCCGCAATCAGGAGTATAGCAGGTGATGTTTAAAAAATCACATTTTTCTTTGCATTCCGGGCATGTGTCAGGCGGCATGGACGCGCTTATAGTAAAGCCGCACTTACCGCATTTCCAGAATGTAAGGCCGCATTCGGGGCATATATCCCCGGAAAATCTGCCTTCGGCCGTGTAACCGCATTGGGCGCATACCATTTTTTCAGGCTTATCATCCATATTCTTTCTCCTATAATCACATTATTACTTTTTTAAAAATAATTCCATGATGTTTTTGGACAAGAATGATATATAATTAAAACGTTATAAAATCCAGGTTATACTAAATAACTATAAGAATGAATTTAATCACCATACTTTTACTTGCGGTTGCCCTGGCAATGGATGCCTTTGCAGTATCAATCGCAAGCGGTTTGATCATAAAAAACCTGCGAATCAGGCATGCCCTGATTATTGCCGCATGGTTCGGTTTTTTTCAGGCCCTTATGCCCCTTATCGGCTGGCTTGGAGGTATGAGGCTGCAGAGGATTATATCCGGAGTGGATCACTGGGTTGTCTTCGGCCTCCTTTTATTTATCGGCTGCAAGATGATCTACGAGGCTCAAAGGCTGGATACATGCGAAAACAGATCCAATCCAATGGATATCAGGGTGCTCTTTGCGCTTTCGGTAGCAACCAGCATTGACGCCTTTGCCGCGGGAATAGGGCTGGCGCTGCTTGGCGTTTCAATTCTCAGCCCGGTTATAATTATCGGCCTGATCACCTTTGTCATGTCATTCGCGGGAGTGCTGATAGGAGACAGGTGCGGCTGCTATTTTGAAAAAAAACTGGAAACATTTGCTGGACTTATCCTCATCGGCATAGGGATAAAGGTTCTGATAAGCCACTTGTTTGGCGGATAAAAGGGAGATGTAAATAATGTCCGATGATTTTAAACCAATAAGGATACAGGATAAGGAGATCTTTGACCGCTTTTTCATGGAAGATCCGCCTGAGACCTCAGAACTAACCTTTACCAATCTTTTTATATGGAGTCACCGGTATCACCCTATATGGACTCAATGGAAAGATTGCCTGCTGATAATCTATCGTCCTGATAAAACCGGGCCCTTTGCCCTGCCTCCGGTCGGAAGAGGCGATAAAAAAAAGGCACTGGATGTCCTGAGAGATCAGTTGAAGGGGATGACTTCCGAGATAAAGATATGCAGGGCGGACAGGTCATTTGTCGACAGGCATGTCGATAACAGCCTTTATGAATCTATTCCTGACAGGGATAACAGCGATTATGTCTATTCCGCTTCTGACCTGATCAATCTTTCGGGCAGAAAGTACCACCGTAAAAAGAATCACCTTAATCGATTTTTCAAGAAATATTCCTATGAATACCGGGAACTGGATATTGAACTGGTAGAGTGCTTTATTGATATGCAGGAAAAGTGGTGCCAAATGAGAGAGTGTGTCGAGGAGCCGGAGCTGCTTTCCGAAGATTACGCCATTAGAACTGCATTAATAAACTTTGAATATCTGGATTACAGGGGGGGCGCCATAAAGATCGATTCCCGCATAGAGGCATTCTCCCTTGGTGAACCCCTGAATCCAAACACGGCGGTGATCCACATTGAAAAGGCCAATCCGGACATTGAAGGTCTCTACAGCGCCATAAATCAGATGTTCTGCGCGAACGCATGGTCCGGGACCGAGTATATAAACAGGGAACAGGACCTGGGCATTGAAGGGCTCAGAAAGGCAAAGGAATCCTACTATCCTCATCATATGATTGAAAAGTATACGATAATACCAAAATAAGGTTTTATATGATCAAACGACCGAACCGGCTGATCAATGAAAAAAGCCCATACCTCCTGCAGCACGCCTTTAACCCCGTTGACTGGCGCCCCTGGAATGAGGAGGCCTTTGAAAGGGCGCGGGAAAAAAACCGGCCTGTGTTTCTGTCAATAGGCTATTCGACATGCCACTGGTGCCATGTAATGGCCCATGAGTCCTTTGAAGATGAAACAGTGGCAAAGATGATGAATGACGCCTTTATCAATATCAAGGTTGACCGCGAGGAGAAGCCGGATATTGATCATATATACATGGCCGCGTGCCAGATTTTGACAGGAAGCGGCGGATGGCCCTTGTCCATCATAATGACCCCGGACAGGGTTCCTTTTTTCGCGGGAACCTATATTCCCAGGACCAGCAGTTTCGGACGCACCGGCATGATGGAACTTATTCCGCGAATCAGAGAGGTGTGGAATAACCGCCACGATGAAGTGATTGAATCCGGCCAAAAGATCCTTAATGCCATGCGGGCAATGGATGATATAGTAAAAGGACCTGAAATGGATGAAAGCATTCCGGACAGGGCCTTTCATGAACTTCAAGAACGCTTTGATGAAGAGTATGGAGGTTTCGGAAATGCCCCCAAGTTTCCGATGCCTCACAATCTGACCTTTCTGCTCAGTTACCGGACGCTCACGGGGAATGAAACGGCCCTTCAAATGGTTGAAAAAACACTTTATGAGATGAGAAAGGGCGGCATCTATGATCACATCGGATATGGTTTTCATCGTTATTCCACGGATCAGGAATGGCTTGTGCCGCACTTTGAAAAGATGCTTTATGACCAGGCCCTGCTTGCCGAGACATATCTTGAGGCGTATCAGTCAACCGGAGTCCCGGATTACGCGAACACAGCGGAAGAGATATTCACCTATGTAAAAAGGGACATGACCTCAAATGAAGGGGGTTTCTATTCAGCAGAAGATGCCGACAGCGATGGGGAAGAAGGCAGGTTTTATGTGTGGAGTGAGGAGGAACTGCGCCTTGCACTCGGGCAGGATGCAGGCCTTTTTATGAATATCTTTAATGTGAATGCCAATGGCAATTTTAAGGACACGGCCGCGGGAAAGATAACCGGGGCAAATATTCTTCATATGAAGGAATCCCTTTCCGAAATCGCGGAAAGGCTTCAAACGCCGGTCACGGATCTCGCTGACAGGATTGAAGCCGCTAGAAATACACTGCTTAAACACCGGGAAAAAAGGACACGGCCGCACAGGGATGAAAAGATACTTGCCGACTGGAACGGCCTGATGATAGCCTCTTTTGCAATGGGCGCCCGAATACTTAAAAAAGATGAGTATTCGGATGCGGCTGCCGGGGCTGTTCGTTTTGTCATGACCCGCATGCGCGACTCAAAAGGCAGGCTGCTTCATTGCTACAGCGACGAAGGACCGGATATTCCGGGAAACCTGGATGACTACGCATTTTTCATTCACGGCTTGATAGAACTGTATGAAGCCAACTTTGACGCGAAACACCTGGAGATTGCCCTGTCCCTTAATCAGGACATGATAGACCATTATAGCGACCGGACAAGGGGCGGTTTTTTCTTCACGCCCGATGATGGGGAGATCCTTCCAGTAAGAAAAAGGGAGATATATGACGGAGCTGTCCCCTCGGGCAATTCGGTTGCTATGATGAATATGCTCAGGCTGGCCCGAATTGCAGGCAAGCCTGAAATGCGGGAAAAGGCAAAAGAGATCTGGAGCGCATTTGCCGGCGCTGTTGCACAAATGCCTTCCGCCCATACCCGGTTGATGATTGCGGTGAATTCGGCGATCGGTCCATCCGGTGATACGAATATGGCGGGTGATCCGGGAAAGAAATGATTTTTTACTCCGCCTCCATTGCCTCTAATACCCTGCGCCTGCGATAATAGGCCGGAAGCAGCATAATAAAAAAGATCAGGGCCAGAAAGATCATCAGTGAAGCGGACGTAAACATGGTGGAGGAAT
>CAZJOB010000188.1:0-1585 GCA_964547435.1 uncultured Desulfatiglans sp.
TTTTTTGTTATAACCATTGTTTCCATAAATTCCTCCATTGTTTGATGGTCTCGTAAAAGGTCCAAAAAAACGTCATTCCCGCGCAGGCGTATTGGCGTCAAGCTAAGGCTAAAAAACCATATTGTCTCCATTAATTTGCATACCCACAAGGTTGTAGGGTGGTATTTTACATGCCACCTCTTTTTCGGTGGGGTATAAAACCCCACCCTACAGAAAAATTTGTTTCATTTTTCTAGCCGAATAAATGGCTTTTGGTAATCTTACCTCCTTAGCTTGACGCCTATGCGCCTGCGCGGGAATGACGTTTGGGAGACTTTTTAACAGTTCATTAAAATTGAATAAAGCCTTTTTGTCCTTAAAAAAATGCTATTCCTGAATCAACTTGCGAAAATATTCAATCATCTTGGGGTCCGACCAGTCAATAGCGCCAATAACTTTTCTGTCAATAATCCCATCCTTGCGGACAATAAAACTCTCGGGCACGGCAGTTGCCCCATACAGTTTCATGATGCTCCTGTTAGGATCAACAAGCACAGGAAAGGTCAGGTTGTGTTTTTTCATAAACTGTTCCACAACCCTTTCTCCGGACTCATCGATACTGACTGCCAGCAGCTTAAAATCATCATCCCTGAACATATTATTCAGTTTCTCCAGCGCCGGCGTCTCCGCCACACAGGGAGGACACCAGGTCGCCCAGATGTTCACAAGCACGACCTTGCCCCTGTAATCATCAAGGCTCACATACTTGCCATCAAGATCCGGAAACCGGAAATTAGGCGCGGGGACGCTCTTTGTGGAGGTTGAGTCGCACTGCGCAAACAACAGAACAGCAGCAATCATCACAAAGGGAATATAAATTAACCTGGCATTAAACCTTTTATCTTTTCTTTTTTCTTTTTCAATCATTATCTTCACTCCTTGAATTTTACCTTTTATATCATCTTATTCGGGCTTTTTTTTCACTCCATTCAGTAATTGGAACAACCTGGATAACAGGGACTCTTTCATTATAATTATCGTTTGTCACAACTACACAAGGTCTGATCTTCCCGGTTTCTGAACCTTTTATCGGATCAAGATTGACGTCAATGATCATACCTCTTTTCAGATCTATCATTCCGGCCACCCGTTTAATGCGGTTTCAGTCAATTCTTTTAGCTCATCATCTTCAGAATAAATTTCAGAATATAATTCAGCGGATTTTCTCAGACTTTCAAGTTCAACTTTTTTCCTGAAAATCTCTATAGCCTCACGAAGCATAGAGCTTTTATCCTTAAATCCATAGTCCTTGAAATTATTTAAAAACTGGACCTGCGTTTCTTCAACGCTGAATTTTGCCTGCAACATACAACCTCTTTTTGGGGACTTATATTGGAACCTGATTGATAGGCCAATTATAGGGGGCTGGCACACCGGAAGTCAATAAAACTGTTTGTGCGGATGGAAAAGGCGAAGCGGGGTCGGGACAGGCCGCTGAAAGATTCATCCAGGATTTTGCCATTTCCGGATGGACGCTAGAAGGCTGCCCGAGAATGCATGTTTGTTTTTTTTCGTCATTCCCGCGCAGGCGGGAATCCAGTGTTTT
>CAZJOB010000188.1:1595-6784 GCA_964547435.1 uncultured Desulfatiglans sp.
GCGGGAATGACGGTTTTAGGACTTTTTTGGATTTCATCAATATTAAAGGATCTCCCGGTTCAGGAGTCAGGACCCGGTTTTTCCACGTTCGGCGGTTAATGTCATTGTTTGAGCCTGGCTTTTGCGAAGGCCGCGGTAACCGCCACGGTCGCCCATATCATTTTTATATGAAAGAAAAAGCTGATCTCCCAATAAGGTGCCTGTGTATTTGTGAGTCATTTTCCTTTTGTTGAATTCCACATCAACTTCAAATGAAATATTCTTGCCGTCTATTTTACCTTCCCTTATAGGATTTATCTGACCGGGTGCGCTACTGGTAGAGCCTGTCAGGATATCCCCATCAGAACTGAATTCATAGGTAATTTTCATGGGTATTCCGCCCATTCCTCCGGGCATCGTTGCTGTCCATGTGCCATCAATGCCGGCTTCTGTAATATTTTCCCAGTAGGACGACTTCTCTTCATCAGGAGTAATTCCGAACTCACCTTTTTTATATATATGGGAAAGAAATTTTGCTGATTTATCATGGCCTAACTTCGCGGCGGTTTCCAGCCATTCTAAGCAGGAATCTCTACTCTGGTCCCCTCCCCAGCCGTTAAGACACATATTTCCAACGTTATACATTGCCGAGGTATCGTTCTCTTTTGCGAGATTCAGATTTATTTTGAGCGCGCTGGTTTTAGCCCCCGCAAATCCCTGCTTAGCGGCCTTCATTATCCATGACAAGCCTTTGGCGATATCACTTTTTACCCCTTGTCCGTTTACATACATGGAGCCCAGAATGGCTTGAGCCTCCGGATTATTCTCTTCGGCCAAAGGTAAAAGCAATTTGTAGGCAGTTTTATAATCTTCATTCTTAATTGCTGAATTAGCGTCTTCAAGCTGATCAGCATAAGATAATAAGGGAAATACAAAGAAGAGCAGAGAAACCACTAGAAGTCTATTTAATTTCATTTTTAACCCCCTGTTGTCAAAAATGCGGTAAATACTGCGGTGAAGCTATTTCAATCACCAATAAGTGTCAATAGATTTTTTTACACTATTTATATTCCGGCCAATCAAGTGTATTATCAGCATCCAGGCCCCAGGATTTAAATGACTGTCTATAGAAATCGGGTCTTGGAAAGTCCGGTCGAATATAGGGATGATGTTGACGATAGGCAAAATATCCTTTCTCACCTTTCATCAACCCGTCAATCAGGGTCTCCATTTTGGCGCCCGGGACAGAGAACATAATCTCGTCTTCCGTGCCCACTCCCCTTTCATACTCACCGGGATCAGGCAGTACAACCCAGCATTTACCGTCCTGTATGGGATTGACCACGGCATAAGAACAGGAAGGGGGAAGGAAACGGCTCATTATTTGAGAGCTTTCCGTTCTGTCCATGGACAGGATCAGCGCCCTCAACTGGGCGTTGTTGGACCAGATGATAACCACATCGGGTATAAAACTCGCCTCTTTCAAGGGGGCTGTAACAATACCAACATATTTTCCATAGGGAAAGCAGTCATAGCCCTCGCTTTGCTGGTTCTGTGGCACATTTCCATAAGCAAGGGGGGCGGCCGGACACCAGTGATCTTCCTTCAGCATGGCGACAGTGACCCCGTCCCTGCGGGACAGGGCAAAGGCCTGACACTGGGCGAAATGATATCCACGGTCCTTTTTTGGCCTGAACGCTCCTTCAGGAATATCGGATTCACTTTTCAGCATCTTGGCGGCAATAGGAGATGTTCGAAGCATCAGGTGATACTCGAGATCCTCACCGTATTTATTGAATTTCTTTAAAGGTGTCATAGAGTGTTCCTCCTGTTGCTCAGGTGTGGCTTCGTTTTTAGTTGCAGCATTCGCAAGACTGGATGCCCCTAAAACTGCAGCACCGGCTCCTACCAATCCCAATACTTCACGTCGAGTGTATTTGTTTTCCATGGAAAAATCCTCCTTTAATAAAGTTATTATTAAAGTACCTATGAATGTGTCATTGTCAGTGCCTTACCCCTTCTACCTCATTTGTCGATTGGAAGTAAGGAGTGACCCAGGAACTCCCGTGTATTGTTTGTTACCCCTGGGATTTTTTCATGTCCCAGTCCTGCAGCCCACTGTGATTTTGTTGCGCAGTATTGCTGTGGGATAATTGATCCGGTTATTGCCCGGTTTCGGCGACATACTATTTCGCGATCGTCATTGGTTTCACCATACCCAGGATTCAGATCTAAAGCTTTTTTATAATCATCAGAGGCTATATCTATTTTACCTATAAGATAATATACACTTCCCCGGTTGAAATAAGCGGTTGCAAGCCCGGAATTTTTCTCTATTGCGCTGGTATAATCAGCAATAGCCCTGTCAATCTCTCCTTTTTTAAAATATGCGTTTCCACGAAGATTGTAGACAGCAGCATCTTCAGGTTTCATTTCTATTGCCTTATTATAATCATCGATGGCCTTGTCAAATTGGCCTCCTATAAAATACGCACTCCCTCGAAAAATGTAAGCATTCATAAGGTATGGATTTAATTCAATCGTCTTGTTGAAATCAGAAATGGCTTTGTCAATCTGTTTTTGCTCCAGATAGATCTGTCCTCGCGCGAAATAGCATAGGGTAACCCCGGGATGTAACTCAATGGCCTTGTTAAAGTTAGAGATCGCCTCTTCGAATTGACCTTTTCTAAAAAATTTGAATCCTTTATTAGCGTAGTCGAGGGTCTCGCGTTCTCGTTCTGTTAAAGCCCCGGAAGAATCAGGATCTTGTTTGAAGGATGCAGAGTCATTTTTAGAGATATCATTTTCAGAGAGTGCAATAACAATCTGCGAATCTTCTCCCCTGATATCAGTTCCTTTTGGAAAATCCTTAACTTTTGTTACAGATGTTTTAGTAGCTGCGTTACCGTTGGACACCGGTAAAACAAATAAACCAATCAAACTGATTACAAGTAAAAATAAAAATGCTTTTTGTTTTAACATATTATCCTCCTTGCTGATTTTCAAAACACTAAATTTCTATTAATTTTATTTTCTGGAAATTCCGCTGTAACAATACGATATTGTAATCTCAAAATCAAGTATTCAACCATCCGCCATCGCTTGAAGCTATCGTATATCCTGTCAATGCTCAGATTGCGTCCTTCGCGGTTAAAATGTTTCATGTCTTTATTCTTTAAGATTTTATCCTTTGCTAATCCTCTAAAGCTCTATGGCTCTGAGGCTCTAGCTTTCTAAGTCTCCAGTTTTATCCAAGGCTCTAAGGTTCTGTGGCTCTGAGGCTCTAGCTTTCTAATGCTCTATTTTTCCCGACCGGACATAATTCAGCCTGAACTGAAACCAAAATCAGATAACCACCTGATATTAAATTGAAATTGGAGTTTTTTTAAAAATTTAAGAACATCCCGCGATCTTTATTAATACTTCGCACAGAAAAACTTGATTTTTGTAAAAAATTGTGATTATGTTCCCTTTGTATGTTAAATAACACATAATATAGAAACAAAAAGCATGAATTTCCTGTCATTTAAAAATGCCTTAAAAGATTTTATATCGTTCAACCTGAACGATATTCGAAAAATAGACCCGGGTTTTGACCTTCGCCGCCTAAGTGAATGGCAGGCAAAAGGCTATCTGAAAATGGTCAGAAGAGGACATTATGTTTTCTCTGATCTTCAAATCAGCGAACCTGTTTTTTTCCTGCTGGCAAATAATATCTACAGGCCTTCTTATGTTTCCATGGAAATGGCGCTCTCTTATTACAATCTCATTCCGGAAACAGTGTATGCCATTACCTCTGTTTCATCCCGCAAAACAAATCGATTCAAAACAGATTTTGGCGAATTTGTTTATCAACATATCAAGTCCCAACTGATGTTTGGTTACAGGTTGGTAAGCTATCAAGGCCGCAATTATAAGATTGCTGAACCGGAAAAAGCTGTTCTGGATTATTTTTACCTTAATACTCGCCTGACTTCAGAATATGACTTTGTTGGTTTGCGTTTTAATGGCGAAGAATTCATGGAGAAGATGGATGATGACAGATTTCAGAGATATCTTGCCGCGTTTTCAAATAAGCGGCTCGAAAAAAGGATTAATAACTTTTTAATACACCTAAAACATGATCAGCATAAATCAGATTGAACAATATTATCCTGAATATCTGCGCGGTTTTAAAAGAAACATTCTGCGTGAATATTTGCAGTATAAGATTCTTGAAATCATTTTTAATTCCAGGATTGCCTCCAAACTGTCTTTTATCGGTGGAACCTCATTACGTATTGTACATGAAAATACGCGATTTTCCGAGGATCTTGATTTTGACAATTTCAATCTCAGTGAAAATGATTTTGTCCTATTGACCAGAGAAATACAGCAAGGACTTGAAATGGAAGGGTACAATGTGGAGCTTCGTAACGTTTTAAAAACGGCTTTTCACTGCTATATAAAACTTCCGCAAGTTCTGTTTGATAATGCCTTGTCTGATTTAAAAAATGAAAAGATAGTAATCCAGGTTGATACTGAACCTCATGGTTTTTTATATACTCCGGTCAGAGTGTTTTTGAATAAATTTGATATCTTTACACAGATCGCTGTAACGCCGCCTGATATTCTACTTTCTCAAAAGTTATATGCCTTACTGAACCGCAATAGAGTGCAGGGCCGGGATATTTATGATGTGGTTTTCTTAATGCAAAAAACAAAACCCAATTATGATTATTTGAAACAAAAAACCGGACTGGCGGATTCAGATTCACTGAAGAAGAAAATTCTAAATTTCATTGAAGATCTTAATTTTAAAGAACTGGCCAAAGAAGTGGAACCGTTTTTATTCAAACTTTTTGACAGCAAAAAGGTTGTTTTTTTTCCGGATTATATAAAACAGGTTGATTTATAAGGTTTATTACTAAAAATGGATGTTTAAGCCTTTTTAAAAGATGTTTTAGGCACTTCAAACAGTTAACTTGGACCAACCCAAATCAAAATCAACCCGAGTTGTAATTAAACTAATTAATTAATGAGCTTCCCGGTTTTCTTTTTATCATAGTTTATGCCTGTCATTCCGGATTTTAATCCTGGAATCCACAGATTTTCACGGTTGTGATTTACCTCTTGTCTCGCCATAGTTCCGGCTAGACCGGGACGAAGGCGGATCCGCCCTGAGCCTTTTGCTTTCGCCTGTCATTCCGGGATTCCGATCCCGGAATCCA
>CAZJOB010000189.1:0-1752 GCA_964547435.1 uncultured Desulfatiglans sp.
TTTCACCGGCACCTTGCTCAGCATTCTGCTCCCGGTTTCTGTTACAGTAAACATGCTTTCGATGCCTGCTGAAAATTCATTTTTAAACACAAGTTTAGGCTCCAGAGAAAAAACCATTCCCGGCTGAAGCCGCTCCTCGCGGTTTCTTGCAAGGAACGGAGGCTCAACCAGTTCCACTCCTATCCCATGACCCACAAAGGTAACCTTGTATCCCTCGGGCCCAAGATACTGCTCTCTGCAGCCGAGCGCCTCTGCTTTTTCAATGCCGTGTTTAAAAAGATCGCCTATCTTAACGCCGGGCGCCGCCATTTCAATGATCGAATTATGGATCTCGATGGAAGCTTCGCATGCGCTTAAAGCCTTTGCCGGCATTTTCCCTAATGCGAACATCCGCGTTTCATCCACATGGTAGCCGTTCCATGAAAAACCGATATCGATCATGATCGGCTCATTTTTTTTCATTTTCCTTCTGCCTCCGCCAACGGGATAAGAAGGGCCTGTGCCCTGGCCGCTCGCAGGCGCGTCGAGCAGCCCTACCATTCCCCCGCTTTCGCCGCTCAGGATATGCCAGTTGTAAATTTCCGCCAGATAACCCCTTGCCCTCAGCATTGCCTGGTGGCCCAGTGTCCTGGAGTAAGATTCGTACATTCCGGCAAATTCTATTTCTGAAAGGCCGGGCCTCAGTTCTTTTTTAATGTAAGTGAAAGTTTTGGCGGAAAGTTCGGTAGCTTTTTCAATCTGTCCGATCTCCCAGTCGGATTTGATCATGCGCACCGCATGTATAAGCGGAGATCCGTCGCGGTATTTTTCAACATTTAATATGCCCTTAAAGAAATTGAAGTCATTTACAGGCATTACATCAAGTTCAAAACCTATTGTATCAGGTAGTTTGCCGTAATAATCCGTAATTCTTTTCGGGATATCCTTCATTGACTCAAGTCCTGTTATCAGCTCTATGGAGGATTCCTCCTCCGCTCTCGGCAGATATTTTTTTACCATAAGAAGAGGCTTGCCTTCTGCCGGGATATACAGATATCCGTTCTGAGCTGTTCCGGAAAAGTAAAACAGATCCGCGCGCTGTACAATGAACAGGGCTTCCATTTCCGATGCCCTGAGCTTTTGCTGAACAGCAGAGATCCTTTTTTCTATTTCTGATGATGGCGTTGTAGCTGCTTCTGTATAATGTATTTTTTTTGTCGTCACTTGTTTTTCGTTCGCCTGCCAGTGTATTTATATTAATTGTATCTGTTTATCCGTGTCCTGCCGGTGTGTTTCTTTTATTTGCAAATGCTCTTCCTACTCCTGCATATGCTCTTCCTACTCCTGCATATGCTCTTCCTACTCCTGCATATGCGTAAAAAAGAGTAACATGTTTAAAAAAATCAAGAAGTTTTACTTAAGTGCGGAAATTATCAGTATAATTGAATATTGATGTAATATTTACAGCGATCACCTGTAATTTATCAGCACATAAAGTTTGAATAATAAGTTTATTACTGCTCACTTAATAATGATGATTAATAAAAGAAAGTCTTTACAATATTCTACAGGCCTTCATAAATTAACAACAAAAATAAGATTATCCGGAGGAGAAATAAGCCTTGATTGTAAGAAATGTAAATGATAAAGAGGTGCTGGAAACAACCTATCTGGCGCACGGAGGGGCTATTGCACAGATGATACTTGACCGCCGCGTGCTGAAGGAAATCGGTTTCCTTGCCATAGCAAGGATGGAGCCCGGCAAAGACATAT
>CAZJOB010000189.1:1852-4676 GCA_964547435.1 uncultured Desulfatiglans sp.
CTGAAGGAAATCGGTTTCCTTGCCATAGCAAGGATGGAGCCCGGCAAAGACATATCGAGCCATGTAGATCCTATGGAGGAGATATATATGGTGCTTTCCGGTACGGGAATGATGCGCGTCGGAGATGAAGAAAGGGAGGTGGTGGCCGGAGACGCGACCTGGCTGCCGAAAGGATTGCCTCACAGCCTTGTCAACACCGGCAAGGAAGATCTTGTTATTCTGGTTGTTGCTTCGCCATGGGATGAAGAAGAGCAGGGGTGATTTCACGGCGCGATGAGAACCTGGTCCCCGAATTTCCGGGACAGGTCCTGCGACAGCGCTTCTGCGGCAGTGTCATTTTCCAACTCAATCATCAGCTCGCCTTGTTCACCGACAACAAGCTTGCCGTGCTTTTCCACTATGGGGGCAATACCGGCCGGATCAACAGTCCACCAGCCTTTTGTGCGCATAAGAAGTTCTTTGCCCTTTAGCCGTCTCGGAGTGACAAGGTCGATCTCCCTGAACCAGGCGGACCACCCGACCTGCGCCGGTTCTTTAAGCACCGGGCTCACGGGATCGTGATAAATTCTGCATCTTCCGAAAAGCCTTAAGCGGATCACGACATCGCCTCCTGAACAAGAGCTGCTATTTTCGGGTTTTCCGTAAATTCCTGCGGATAATTAAAGCCGCATTTGACAACAGCGATTTTCTGACAGTGTTCGAAAATCGCAAGTGCTGTTTCTTTGTTCAGATACAGGCCTTTATTCATGGCAAGGGAAAATGATTTTTCATATAAATGATGTCTGATGTCTCTTATCATTCTGAGCCGCTTATCAAACGGGGATATTCCCAGGGATTCCTGTAAAGCCTTGTCTGCTTTTTCCATCATAGAAAACAGTATCCGCGTTTTTTGAATCGCCGGATCTTTTCCGAATTCGTCTATGGTGTCCATTCGCTTTGCTGTATTTCTTCAGTTAAGATATTAGTCATATTCTTTTATAAATTCTGCAGAATCCAGAACGCGGAGCAGGGGATAAAGCGGATTACGCCTGTAAAGTCCCAGGGTATTCTTATGAGCTTCCTCTGTATTTGCTGCTATGCAGTCTTCGATAAATACTGCTTTGAAATCATGGCAGACGGCATCCATTACAGTCGTAAGTACGCAAAACGGGGTTGCTATCCCGGCAACTGCGCACATTGTCACTCCCATCTCCCTGAGCCGGTTTTCCAGCCCGGTTTTAAAGAAAGCAGAGAATCTCGGTTTGGGCAGCCAGATGTCCTTTTCTTCGCGCTTCAGTTCATCAATTACTTCTGCGCCTTGGGTGCCTGCGAGCGAATGCGGATGCATCTTGCCTTTAAAGATAAAGTCTTCCTTATGAAAAGAATCAGTGGAAAAGATAACAGGCCATCCTTTCTTGCGGAAAAAGGCGCTTAAATTATTGATCGGTTCAATAATTTTTTTTGCTAAAGGAGTAATGGGCAGTTTCCTCTCTTCAATAAAATTATCCTTTACCATATCGATGACTAGAAATGCGGGTTTTTCGTTTAAAAAATTATTCATGGAATTATTTTTTTAGGATGTGTTAAAAATCGTAATGTGCTTATCTGTTATATCCCCCCAAACCCCCCGGGAGGGGGGTTAAATCTTTAAGCCCCCTCCGGGGGGTTTGGGGGGGCTTAAAGCATCGAATGCCGTACCTTATTTGAAATCGGGCGTCAGAACAATGCGTTTGTCAGGAGATACTTTGTGCGCTTCCTCAAACGCTGCAGCTATTGTGCTCATCGGTCTTGTCTGAACGAATTCGTCTATGTTGATCTTCTTGCTCAGCACCATATCCAGCACTATCGGATAATATTCCGGCAGACATCCCCATGTACCGATTATTTCTGCATCAAAGGCCATTAATCTTCCGATTGCATATTCGACTTTTGCCATGCCGAAGCCGACAACAATCAGCTTGCCGATGAAACTTAACAGGTTAAGAGCGATCTCCTGTCCCGGCTTCTGGCCTGTTACTTCGAATATCTTCCAGCCGAAGTTCGGCAAACCGTTGGTTTTACAGATAGCTTTGAATTCATCAGAAACTGCTTTAAGATCTTTATCTGCAGAACTTATTACGAAATCCGCACCGAATTTTAAAGCGCGGTTCAGTTTTTCCTGGTTCCTTGCTATACCGATAACTGTTTTTGCTCCCAATGCTTTTGCTGTCTGTCCCATGTACTGGCCGACTCCGCCGGTTATGCCCACTATGATTACGTTGTCGCCGGGCTGGAGGTCAGCTCTCTTTGCCGCCTGGTACGGTGTTGTTGCTGCGTCAGCAACTACAGCAAGATGGGCTAGAGGTACATTGCCGCGGTTCTTTACTTCACAGAGGTCAACGCTCGGCACAGGTATGTGACTCGAGAATCCGCCGTAAATACCAAGGCTGTTGCCGGGCATCTTCTGGGCGAGACATCTGTTCCCTCTGCCTGTTTTGCACATGATGCATTTTCTGCACGGCATAACAGCAGGAATAATGACTTCTTTGCCGATCCATGCTTTATCGCCTGCAACAACTGTTCCTGATATTTCATGTCCCAGTGTTAACGGCGGTTTGGATACTGTCGGAACTCCATCATAAAAATACCCTAAGTCTGTATGGCATACACCGCATCCTGCGACTTCAACAAGCACTTCATCTTCTTTAAGATCGGGAACCGGTATTTCCTTTAATTCGAGTTTACCCGGCGTACTTGTTTTTGTTTCTTTGTTGAATACTGCAGGCTGAACCATCTGCCATGTTTTAATTGTGGTTGGTACTGATGACATCTTATTCCTCCTTTATGAAAAGTAATTTGGTTTTTT
>CAZJOB010000189.1:4776-6782 GCA_964547435.1 uncultured Desulfatiglans sp.
TCCTGCTCTCAATAAGAAATGAGTTATGAAACAACTCTATTGTTTACTCTTAAAGCAGCTGGATCAGTTGTTAAGTATTTAGTATTTTAGAAGTTATTTAAAAGTATTATATAAAATTTAAAAAATTCATTAAAATTTCATTGATTTTCTTAAAGACAATAGTATTGTTGCTGAAATAATGCGTTATAAAAATATATTAAGGGGGTTGTAAAATGAATTCTATTGTTGTTCTCATTTTAGGTTTCATTGTCGCCTTCCTTGGTTATCGTGTTTATGCCAAATATATTGATTCTAAAGTAATCAAGGCAGATGCAAAACGCGCAACACCTGCAAAGATGTATATGGATGGTGTTGAATTTATGCCGACAAACAAGAACATACTGTTCGGCTATCAGTTTAAATCAATCGCCGGTGCTGCCCCGATTATCGGACCTATTGTCGCGATTCAATGGGGATGGCTGCCTGCGCTGATATGGATCCTGGCAGGCACTTTCTTCATCGGCTGGGTTCAGGACTATGCGAGCATGATGGTCGCGATGCGCAATGACGGTGCGTCGTTCGGAGGCCTAAGCCATAAACTGGTCTCGCCTCGGGCAAGGGTCATTCTTCTGTCATTCATTTATTTCTATCTGCTTTTAATTGCCGGCGCGTTCGGCAATGTTGTAGTAAGTACCGCTATTTCATTAAAAGCAGCGCCCATGGCATGGCTTTTTTTAACGATCGCCGGAATTCTGGCAGGCCAGATGATCTATAAATGGAAAAGGGATATAATACTTACAACCGTTGTTACTGTAGTTATTGCCCTCCTGGGAATTTATGTCGGCACTATAGCTCCTTCGGATGCAATACTCGGAGAGGGACTGTCCAACAGCAGGATTTTGTGGGCAATCATTGCGTTTGTCTTCTGCTATTTTGCTGCAGTTCTGCCTATATGGCGCTTTGCCCTGCCGATTAACTATGTTGCATCCTATATTGTATTTTTAGGTCTGCTTTTCGGAATAATCGGAATTTTTGTACTTCATCCTAATTTTACTCTTCCGGCCTTCACCGGTTTTAACATTAAAATCGGACCGTTATGGCCCATTATGTTTGTCACTATAGCATGCGGGGCTATATCGGGATGGCACAGCATTGTGTCAAGTTCGGGAACCGCCAGACAGCTCGAGAGTGAACTTGATGCCCGCCCTGTTGGTGCAGGCGTAATGTTTGTTGAGATGATGCTTGCTTTATTCGCACTCATAATTGCAGGCACTATTTTTGCGTCATCGTCTGAATACGGTGAAGCAATAGTAAAAGGGCCAGCCGCTATGTTCGCCGCGGGCGTCTCAAATTTTTTAGGTGCGCTTGGATTGCCGGCTGATATTGGAAGATCGTATGGAAGTGTTATGATGATAGTTCTGGCAATAACAATAATGCAGCTTGTTATCCGCTTCATGAGAATCGCGACATCTGAATTGCTTGGAAATGTGAGCGCTGTTTTTAAAAATGCGCACATAGGCACCTTGATAGCCAGCATTCTCGGCATTATTCTTGTTCTAACCGGATGGTGGCAATACCTGTGGGTCCTTTTCGGGGGAGCAAATCAGCTTATGGCGTCTCTGGCTTTAATGCTTATTACAGCATGGCTGATGTTTGAAGGAAAATCATATGCGTGGTCGTTTTACCCCATGATATTCATGTTCATTACAACTATCGCGGCTCTGGCATTTACTTCCTATAATCTGCTTGGAAAAGTTTTTTCCGGGGCAGTCTCAGGTGAGGCGCTGGTCGGGAATATACTGATGGGCCTTGTGGGCATATATCTGGTTGTTGCGGCAATTATTCTGGCTGTTGAGGGAATAAAGGCATTCATAAGATATAAAGCTTCGAAGAAGCAAAGTGCGTAAGAAAATATTAATAATGAGTTTATAACCTCACCCCTAACCCCTCTCCCGAAAGGAGAGGGGAAGGTAGATGAGGGCACAAGTTAATCAACCAGGAGCTTTTTATGTCAGAAAAAGAAAAGA
>CAZJOB010000190.1:0-6772 GCA_964547435.1 uncultured Desulfatiglans sp.
GTCATGCCGGGGCAGGCTCCATTCGCCGGAATGACGATTGTTGGACTTTTTACGAGTTCATCAAATCCTTAATACTGTCACCCGACTCCTGCTAAACAACTCCCAACTTCAAACTCCTATCTCCCAACTTCTAACTTCCAATTTCCAACACCTTCTTTTCCAGATCCTCCGGCATGAAATCAAGATGGGTGAACAGTTTTTTTTCCACTTTTTTGCAGATAATGAAATTTTCCTTTATCCTCAGCCTCAGATCTTCATCATTTTTTGCATAACGCTCAAAGATATAATCCATTCGTTCTTCAAGGCTGACGATACTGTCATTATTGACCCTTTTATCGGAATAATAGATTATCTCCTGTTCGCTTATTACACCATCAGGGTCATAATTGCTCAGCCTGATGTGTTCCCCGACAACCCCGGCGATCTCGGGAAAATTGTTGTAAAGGCATATCTCTTTTCCTTTTACAGCATGGTCAAGGGGCGAGTTCAGACACATTGTTTTACCGATGTCATGCATAAGGGCGCCGGCCGTGACTATTTCCAGTGAAACAGGCAATCCGGCATCTTTGACTCCACGGGCTATAAGGCTTGCAACCTTTTCAACTATAATGGAGTGAGCCCTGATATTTTTCAGCATACCATAGGTTTCCATTAACAAGATGCATTGTTCAGCGCTTGGTATCATGTCCTTTTCCGAGAGAGAATCTTTTAATTTAAAAATCATCAGTATCAAATAATGCCATTCCCAGTCAATATCTTCTGAAAATAATACACCTTGTCTTTTTTGCGGGATTGCTATAATCTCTCTAAAAAATCATGGCGCTCATAACGCGGGCAATAATATTTATCACGGGAGGCAAGATCGGGCATGAAATATATAAAATTTCTGTTTTTAGTTATAATTGTATTGGCGGTAATTATACTTGCTATACAGAATAATGAAGCCTTTGCCACAAGGGTCGTTTTTAAGATCAATACGGGTATGAACCAATACCAGTCGACAGGGATTAATATATATATGATATCCCTAATTGCGTTTCTGCTGGGACTTATTATCACATATATCTATTTTATTATGGACAGGCTTCAGATGAAAAGGCGGATACGCACCCTGATGAATGAGATAAAAGAGAAAGACAAAGAGTTGAATTCACTAAGGAATCTTCCTATAACAACTGATAATGTTCTGCCTGCGTCTCAGGATAATCATGTGGAGATGATCTGAAGAGAGGGTAAATAATGTCTGAATATTTCCGGCAATGGGCACAGGACGCGGCGGCCGGTCACGGGTTTATATCCCTGGCCCTCGTGGCCTTTTTCCTGGGCCTTCTTCTGGGCATTTTGATATGTTATAGAAGAAAAAAGGGCAGGGGGCCGGTGCTTAATATTGGCGATAACGCCTTCTACAAGGGCGTTCAGTACCTCCTTTCCGATGACCGGGACCATGCTATTGAAGAGTTCACCAAGTCTGTGCAGGTCAATTCCAATACAATAGAAACATATGTGGCCCTGGGCAATCTCTATCGCTCAAAGGGTGACATTGACCGCGCAATCCATATTCGACAGACTATAATACTTAGGCCCAATATCAGTGAAGAGATAAAATTAAGGGCCCTCTTTGACCTTGGGCTTGATTATAAAAAAGGCGGGGTTTTTGACAGGGCCCTTGACACCTTTCTTACCGTGCTTAAGAAAGAGCCTAATAACGTGCCCACCCTGGAACAGATAGAGAAGATATACGAAGAGATGAAGGACTGGGAGAATGCCTTTTTTATTCGTCAGAGGATCTCCAAACTTGCCAGGGGCAGGCATAATAATATTCTGGCGCACCACCAGGCAGAACTGGGAAAGAGATATGCGAATGAAGGTGATGATGCCATGGCAACTGCCTGTTTTAAAAAGGCCATTTCAATACATAAGGGATGTGTTGACGCATACCTCCATCTGGGGGACCTGTATTTCGTGAACCAGGACTATAACAAGGCCATGTCCACATGGAAAAGCGTTGTGAGGATATCTCCTGACCTGACATTTCTGGCCTACAGGCGACTGGCCGGCTCATATTCAAAGATGCAGAACCTGAAGCCGGTTGAAGATTTTCTCAAGGAGTGCGCGGAGTTCAATTCCGATGCCTTCACCCATCTGGCGCTCGCCAGATATCTTTATAACGCCCGGGATTATGACGGGGCAATCAAAGAGATTGAAAACGCCCTTGATCTGAATCCTGCTTTCTGGGAGGCAAGGGTCTTTCTGGGAGATATTCTTATATCCGGCAACCGAAGGGATGAAGCCATTGCCGCCTATAAGAACCTGATAACACATCTGAGCATCCCCTATCTGAAATTTCAGTGTTCCAACTGCGGGTTTATACCGGCTGACCTTCAGTGGCAATGTCCCCAGTGTAAAAAATGGGATACTATTAAACTCAAAAAAAACGAAGTGAATTATCTGCCCGGTTCAATGAAACAGAATAATACCTCATCTCCAACCAGCAAAGGTTCAAAGGAAGATCGATGAGCCAAACAATGACCCCCATGCTCAGACAATTCATGGAGATCAAAGAGGCGCATCCCGATACTATTCTCTTTTTCAGAATGGGTGATTTTTACGAGATGTTCTTTGAAGACGCTGAGAAAGCGTCAAGGATTCTGGGAATCACTCTTACCTCAAGGGGATCATACAATGGTGAAAAAGTTCCAATGTGCGGCGTTCCTCACCATTCTTCAAGATCATATATAGCCAAATTGATAGAAAGCGGCAAAAAAGTCGCTATCTGCGAACAGGTGGAGGACCCCAGACAGAGCAAGGGTATTGTAAAAAGAGATGTAGTCAGGGTGGTTACTCCCGGTTCTGTTGTGGAAGAGATTGAGATTCAGGGCGGCAGCAGCCTCTATATGGCCGCTTTATCATGCGGCGATTCTGTTTACGGCCTGGCCCATGTTGATCTTTCAACAGGAGAGTTCCGCGTGACCGAGGTATATGAGTGGCGGGAGCTGCTCGATGAACTGGGAAGAATCGGTCCTGCCGAACTTTTGATATATGAATCCGATGAAATTCCAAACAGAAAAGAGATATCAAGATACAGGGTGGAACTGCTCAGGGGCAGTGAATATCAAAAAGACGAAGCAGAACTGGTGCTCAAAGAACAGCTTCAGGTCAAATCCCTGGCCGGATTCGGTTTTGAAGGGATGAATGAAGGCATCGCAGCGGCCGGAGCGATTGCAAGGTACATCAAGAATACTCAGAAAGGGAACCCGGATCACATAAGGGAGATAACTGCCTATCATCTGGGAGACTACATGTTTCTTGATGAATCCACAACGCTTAACCTTGAGCTGTTCGAGACAATGAGGCGAAGAACTTCAAAGGGTTCTCTTTTTCAGATACTTGACCGAACAGTCACACCGATGGGGAGCAGGCTTTTAAAACGCTGGATAGGATATCCTCTGGTGGATCTTGGACAGATAAAGATGAGACTGGCTGCCGTGGCAAACCTGCGTGATAACAGCATGTTCAGGGGTGAGATAAGGGAACAGCTTAAGGGTATCTACGATCTTGAGAGGCTTAACGGCAAGATATCCCTTGGCCGCGCGAACGCCAGGGATCTTGTCGCGCTCAAGAATTCGATAGGCAAACTCCCTTTGATTAAAAAGAGACTGGCCGATTCAACAAGTCAACTGCTGTATGATGCCTCGGAACATATTGACACACTGGATGATATCGCCGGAATCATTGAGGAGTCTATTCGCGATGAAACCCCGGTGTCATTACGAGAGGGAGGCCTGATAAGAGAAGGATATAACAGTGAACTGGATGAGCTTATAGGCATTACAAGGGATGGAAAATCATGGATCAGGGAGCTTGAGAAAAAGGAACAGGAGAGAACAGGGATACCAAAACTCAAGATAGGGTACAACAAGGTGTTCGGTTACTATATCGAGATCTCAAAGACAAACCTTCATCTGGCGCCCGAAGATTATATAAGAAAACAGACCCTTGTAAATGGAGAGAGGTATATAACCGAGTCGCTGAAGGAGTATGAGGAAAAGGTAATAGGCGCTGAGGAGAAAAGGATTGAACTGGAATTCAAGCTCTTTGAGGAGATAAGATCCAGAATAGCCCTGGAAAACAGGCGAATAAAGGAGACTGCCGGTTATATTGGGAAAATCGACGCCCTTTCGGGCATGGCGGAGACAGCGGAATTAAACGGTTATGTGTGCCCGGAGGTCAATGAAGATGGAGTAATTGAGATTATAGACGGCAGGCACCCGGTTATTGAGCAGACTGTAAAAGATGAAGATTTTGTGCCCAATGACATACATCTGGATGACAGGGAACAGCAGCTCCTCATTATTACAGGGCCCAATATGGCAGGGAAATCGACAATACTGAGACAGACGGCCCTGACCGTGCTTATGGCGCAGATGGGGGGATTTGTTCCCGCTTCAAAGGCCGTTATCGGGATTGTGGACCGAATATTCACCAGAATAGGCGCGTCCGATGACCTGACCCGGGGCCAGAGCACCTTTATGGTGGAAATGGATGAAACAGCCAATATCCTCAGACATGCCACGAGTAAGAGCCTGGTAATTCTTGATGAGATCGGAAGGGGAACCAGCACCTATGACGGCCTTAGCATAGCATGGGCCGTTGCCGAGGCCCTTCATGACAGGGAGGGCAGAGGTGTCAGGACCATGTTTGCCACACATTATCATGAATTGACAGATCTTCTGTCCACAAAGCAGAGGGTAAAAAATTTTAATGTGGCGGTAAAGGAGTGGAAAGATCAGATCATCTTTCTTAGAAAAATGGTCCAGGGCAGCACGAGCAGGAGCTATGGTATACAGGTGGCCAGAATAGCAGGGATTCCCAATGAGGTTATTGAGAGGGCGAAGGAGATCCTCATCAACCTCGAAAAGGGAGAGATAGATGAACTTGGCCGGCCCCTTATAGCCAGATCGGGAATATCTGAAAAAAAAGAGCATGGCGGACAATTGAATCTTTTCAGCAATAATGATACAAGGTTGAAAAAGCGGATTCATGAGCTTGATATAAGTTCAATGACACCTCTGGAAGCGCTGGTTGAGCTGGACAGGTTAAAAAAATTTGTTGAAGATGAGTTATGATCAAGATTGAAAAGAGATATTCGTCGCTTATTATAGTGTTCATCACTGCCGTTTTTCTGTTTTTGCTGGCTGACGCGGGTGAAATCGCCGCCGCTTCCAATCCCGCCTCTTTGCTGAAAAGCGCCGACGAATGCAGAAATTCTCTGTACAAATCTTCGGCGCGCATGCAGCTTCGTCATAACTGGATGAACTGTATAAACAGGTATGAGAAGATCTATGTCGCACACCCAAAAAGTGATCAGGCTGCGTGGGCCATGTTCCGATCCGCCCGAATGTACGTTAAACTCAACAGATATTCCGGTCTTGAATCGGACATAGACAAGGCCCTGGAACTATTTGAAAAGGTGACCTCACAATACGCCGATCACAGGATCGCAGATGACGCGCAGTTTGAGATTGGCCAGATTCATTATTCACACAAAGAGAATATGACGCAGGCCTATATTGAATTTCTTAAGGTTGATATCAAGTTTCCTACCGGTGACATGAGGCCAAAGGCAAAGGAGATGATGGATAAATTGACCGTTATCCTTGGTAAAAACCAGGAGGAAATTCAATCCCCGAAAGAAGCCACATCCTTCGAAAACGATAAGTTGACCGAGGTTAAGAACATACGTCACTGGTCAACTCCAAGCTATACGCGTATAGTAATTGACCTGGAACAGCCCGTGGAATACAAGGCCAATCTTCTCAAGGAGGACCCCGGCCTGAAGATGCCGAGGCGTCTTTATATTGACCTTGCCAATACCCATGTGGGCGCCGATATTGAAGAAAATATTCCTATCAAGGACGGTCTTCTGCAGAGGGCAAGGGCAGGCCAGTATGACGCCAGTACAGTGAGGGTTGTTCTTGATATCGACAGCATTCAGGACTACAAGACCTTTCGGCTGCATGATCCCTTCAGGGTTGTGATTGACGTTCGCGGTGAAAAGAAGGAGCCTGCAAAAGAGAAGACTGTTATTCAGAGGACAGAAACGAGGGCCCCCAGAAAAGGTATTATGAAGCCTGAAAAGCCTGATGAGACAATGACACTGGCCAGGCAGCTCGGCCTTAGCGTAAAGAGGATAGTTATTGATCCCGGGCATGGAGGAAAGGACCCCGGATGTTATTTTCAGGGCGGGATAAGAGAAAAGGATATTGTGCTGAATATCGCTAAAAAGCTGAAGGCAAAGATTGAAAAGAAGCTGGGCTGTGAAGTCCTTTTGACAAGAGAGACAGATGTGTTTCTGCCGCTTGATGAAAGAACCGCCTTTGCGAATGTTAAAAAGGCCGATCTGTTTATTTCACTTCATGTGAACGCCCATAAAGACAGTAATATCTTAGGTGTGGAGACGTATTTTTTAAATATGGCCACGGATCAAAGGGCGATAATGGTTGCCGCGAGAGAAAACGCCACTTCTGAAAAGAATATAAGCGACCTGCAGTCAATCCTTAATGACCTGATGCTGAACACGAAAATCAGCGAGTCAAGCAAACTGGCTTACCAGGTGCAGAGCGGAATAATGAATGATATAAAAAAGCAGTATAATGAACACAAAAGCCTGGGCGTGAAACAGGCGCCTTTCTATGTCCTGATAGGGGCCGAGATGCCCGCGATTCTTGTTGAGGCGGGGTTCATCACGAATGCAACCGAAAGGAAGAGGCTG
>CAZJOB010000191.1:0-6698 GCA_964547435.1 uncultured Desulfatiglans sp.
GGCCGTGATACTTCCCAGACTGGGAATCTCAACCTGAATGAAGGACAGTTGCCGGATCGGCGACAAAAAAGATAAGGAATAAAAAAGTAATCAGGCAAAATACCTTTTTTCAGCGCTCAGGCCAAGGGTAAAGTCTTCTATTATTCTGTCATTGTCATCCTGAGTAATATTTTTTCTTAATTCATCCATTGCGAGGGAAACCGCCATTTCAAGCATCTCCCCGCCGAATTCTTTTATGGCGGCTTCCACCTTATATTGGGACTCAATTTCGGCATTCTCTATCATCTGGTCGGCAATAATTCGGGCCTTTTCTATTATACCTTCCTTTTCTCTCATGCCGATCTCTATTATCTGATTTTTTATCTCTTCAATCCGGGAATCCATGGCAGAAAGCTTCTCTGCCTCTTCTTCCATAAGGTCCCGGGCGTTTTGAATCTGGACCTCCACCTGTTCAATCTTCTGGCCTATCTTTCTGCCTTCGCCATTAAGAAAATTCATCAGGGGTTTTTTAGCGAACTTTATAAACAGAAAGACAAGTATCCCGAAGTTTACCCAGAGCATTATATATTCCCAGAGCTTTCGCCCCTCGCTTACCTCTTTTGCGGCAAAACAGTCAGAACAGATGAAAATAACTGATATGACCCCCGCCAATATAATAAAGAACTTCTTCTTACGGAATATGCCTTTCATAATTACCCTTTAATGGGCGAACCTCCTCCCTGTAATCTTTTCTATAATCTCCTGAGCAATTATCTCCGACTGGGAACGAAGGGACATTCGCGCCTCTTCTATCTTCTGCCCGATCTCCCTGTCGGCCTTTTCCCTGATGGACATAATCTCTTCGCGCGCCCCGCTGAAGATCTCTTCGGCATTGTTGTTTGCCTCTTTTTTAAGTTCATCGCTCTGTTTTCCCGCCTTTTTTCTGGCTTCTCTTTCAATCAGGGCGCATTTTTCAACCAGCTCTCTGGTTTCCTCTTCGAGATTGTACAGTTTCTTTTTCTCATCCTCTATGTGTCTGGATCTTGCCTCTATAATATTCAGCACAGGTCTGAACAGTAGACGATTAAGTATCCAGGCTAGAATAAGAAAATGGATTATCTGCAGTACAAGGGTAGCCGGACTAATATTGATCATGTTTCAATACCGAAATAAAATAGCCTGCCGTCTATACGACAAAAAGCAAAAGCAGCGCTACAACAAGTGAATAGATGCCCGTGGATTCCGAAACAGCCTGTCCAACCAGCATTGTTCTGGTCAATAACCCTGCCTCTTCCGGTTTTCTTCCGATGGCCTCACATGCCTTTCCCGCGGCAAAACCTTCGCCTACTCCAGGTCCTATGGCCCCGAAACCCATGGCTATGCCCGCGCCCAGAAATGCAGCCGCCTTTACAATATCCGCTCCTGAGATGTCCATATTGTTTCCTCCTGATAAAAATTTCAAATTAAACGTTAAACTCTTAAAAAGTCAAATTTTGGCTTTTTCCGTCATTCCCGCGCAGGCGGGAATCCATTTTTTTCAGGTACTTATAGATTCGCGCCTTCGCGGTAATAAAAAATCTAAATAACAACAAACAGCAACACCAGGCTTATTACCATCGCATATATAGATGTTGACTGGGACACGGCCTGACCTACAAGCATGGTCCGCATCAGATCGCCCGCAGCATCCATGTTTCTTGAAATCCATTTTACGGCCCCTTCCGCGGTAAGGCCGTTGCCATACCCCGGCCCTATTCCTCCGAAACCCATGCAGATAGCCGCGCTTAACAGGGCCATCGAGGAGCTTATGGCTTCGGATTCAGGAAATGTCCTGAACATAAGAATAAAGCTGATAAGCAGACCAAAGATGGATGGCGTCTGTGAAACAGCCTGCCCGACAAGCATCGCTGTTGTCACCTTGCCTGATGTTTCGGGGTTTCTTGCTATGCCCTCGCAGCATGCTCCCGCAGCGAGTCCGCCGCCCATTCCCGAACCTATGGCTGCCGCGCCCGTGCTGATTCCCGCTCCTATAAGGGCCGCCCATGTAGGCAAAAGGGGATAGCTTGAAAAATCCATAAAAAGCAGCATTAGCGCCACCACCATTGAAAAGATGGCCGGCGTCTGGCATACTGCCGACCCTATAAGCATGTTTGTTGAGAGCTTGCTTGCCATCATAGGCTGCCTGGCCATTCCATAACATGCCTCACCTGCAGGATATCCTGATCCTATGCCTGAACCTATTGCCCCTAATCCCATGCTGATGCCTGCCCCCAGAAGGGCCGATGCCGTAAGAAGGTGTATAGAGGATGATTCCAGAAACACAAGCAGTATGGCGATAATAAGAGCGAATATGCCAGCGGATTCGGCAACGGCCTGTCCGATGAGCATATTTTTCATAATCTCGCCTGATTTTTCAGGTTTAAGGGAAATACCCTCATTGGCCAGACCTGCGGTATAGCCTTCGCCAATGGCTGCGCCTATGGCCCCGAACCCTATACATATTCCAGCCCCCGTAAAGGAAGCCAGTTTTATTGCGGTTTCGGCATCAAAAATCATAATCAATTAACCTGTAGTGAGATATAAACCAATGTTAACATTGTAAAGACAAACGCCTGTATTGACCCGACAAAAATGCCGAAGAACAGGTTTAAACCCGGAGGAAGCACCAGGCCGTAAACAAGGTGCGACACAACAAGGATAATTATGGCCCCGCCCATGATATTGCCGTATAACCTGAAAGAAATGGATATGACCTTTGACAGTTCACCTATAAGGTTCAAAGGCGCCATGATAAAAATGGGTTCGGCGTATGATTTCAGATATGCCTTTAAACCCTTTGCCCTGATGCCCGAATAATGGGCAATAAAAAAACCCAGAATTCCCAGCCCGAGTGGTGTGTTCAGATCCTTTGTGGGCTCGGACAGTTCAGGGATGATCCCCAGCCAGTTGGACAGCATTATAAACATAAAAAGCGCGCATATCAGGGGAAAGTATTTCTCCGCCCTTTCCTTGCCCAGTGCGTCAATGGTAAGATCCCTGAATATGTTTACAAGGAGTTCCGCCACTACCTGAAACGGGTTCGGAAAAAGACCTATCTTTCTGGTTGCCAAAAAACCAAAAAGGATGAGAAGGGCCATGACGACCCAGGTCATTATTATTGTCCGGGTATTAAAGACAAGATCATATCCGAATAATGGAAAGGTTATCTGGTGTATGCTGGTTAGTTCATCCATAATTTACTTCCGCATCACGTCTTTCTTGTCAGAAAAAGGCGGTTTAATATTATATGATCGAATAAAAGCAACAGTTGAACAATAAAAAGCCCGGCTGCCACGCCCGCAAAATTGATACTTTCGGCCTTTAAGGCGATAACCAGGGGTATGGCCAAAATAAAATATCTTATACTCAAAGATGTGAATGCCGCAGTTCTTGCCTTTGATTTAGTCGTTGATCTGGCGAGTTTAAGGGGAATTGACTGGCCTATTAACACAAAATTTAAAACACTGAAGAGGCTGCCCAGAACAAGACCCTTGCCGATCTCTTTCTGACCGATTATTATAAAAATAACAGCGGCGCCGACTGCGAAAAACATCGCCCTGGTACAGTATTTTTTCTGGAGTTCTTTAATCTCTTCCATTCTCCTGTTTCCCGGCAGATGAATTCTTCTTATCCCTGAGATCGACGACCTGCGTTATCTGCCTGTAGACAGCAACGCCCCCTCCGGCGATGCCAAGAATAATGAAGATGATGGTAAAAATTCCTCCTGTCCCCAGCCATTTGTCAAGGAAATAACCAATAGCCAGACAGAAGAGGATGCTTCCAGCCATAGTAAAACCTACCTGGCTTACTATGGCAATGTTCTCTATTAATGGTCCGTACTTTTTCAGATCGAATATAATGACCTCATTTGTAAAATTGTAATTTAAAGTCGTGGATTAATATTCGATAATCTTTATTCCCTATCCTTTTATGGAAAAAACTCGAAACTGTAAAGAAAAAAATCACTCGGCAGCATATAATTTTGTTTCTCCTTTGCTGTTTTATGTTATAACTGACCAACAAATATCAAAACAGGAGGGTTATACATGCCAGGAGAAACAATATTATCAAATTTCAAACTTAAAGGAAGAGAGATCCTTTCTTCATATGCATCCTTCACGATTGAAGGTGTAATGACAGCGCGTGTAAAGAAAGGCAGGGACACATGGACGATCGAGGAGCGAAACGGAATAGCCAAAGGGACCTCCGACGGCGAAAACGAGGCGATCTACATCCCTAACGACAAGGCCATCAGGTCTATTGAAAAAAACATCGTTCCTTTGCTTCCGAAAAGGGTGGTTATAAGAAAACCGGCAGATATCCTTAAAGCCGTTGAGGATTTTGATCTGAAAATGATAGAGAAGGCTGGCCCCAATAAAAGAAAATGGGGCGGCAACGCGTGTCTCGCCTCTTCCACAGTATTCTTTCAGACCCTTCTGAAGGCATCGGGATACAAGCCATGGGACCTTCTTGCCCCCAGGGGAATGAAGACCTTTTACATGCCCAATGTGGGTTTCAACATGGTATGCGGCGGAGAGCATGTGCCAGGCACAAAGCAGGACATTCAGGAGATGTTCTTTTTAGCCATGAATGAAAAATCCATAAAAGACGTGTTTTCGGTTGCCATAAAATTCTTCAGGCAGTTTGAGAAGAACCTGGTAAGAGACGGCCTTCCCACCGGCACTGCCAAGGAAAGAGGTTTTGTCTTTCCTGTGAAGGATAATTATGAAGGCCTCAAAAGAATAAAGGAGTGCGCGGATCAGCTTGGGCTCGGATTGAGGGATTATGCCATAGGCACGGACAACGCCTTTTCCGAGATACAGAAGACTGATGAACTTCGCGAAAAAGGCATGTATGACATGAGGTTTTCAGGTCTCGGGCTCAAGACCAGAGAGGAACTGATCGAGTTCAACGCGAAAATAGTAAAAAGCGCGGATAACTTTGTCACCATGGAAGATCCGGGTTCGGAATCGGATATCGAGGCCCATAAACTGATGAACGCCAGATATGGCGACAGGGTGCAGATAGTCATAGACGACGCGGCCGTAACCCAGATGCGTTTTATCATCCCCTTTCTGGCCGCCCCTGAAAGGGAAAACAGGGCAGGAAACTCCGTTCTGATCAAACTCAATCAGGCAGGGACATTCACAGAGACATGTCTTGCCACGGAGATTGTTCTCGGCCTCGCGGATGTAAAAAGGGTGGAAAAATTCCTGGCCGCCCGAAAGGATCTGAAGGGCGTTTTAAAGGAACTAAAGAAACTGGGAGTGAACAGCCTTGAGGAGGCGATTTATAATATCAGAAAACTGGGCTCAACCGCCTTTTTCTCACACAGATCAACAGAGGGTTCATCAGAATTTCTGCCTTATATGCCCCTGATATACGGCTCTGTTTCCAGAAAGATCTGGATAAAGGCCGGGGCCCCAAATGGCGAACGCAACCTTCAGAATTACAATCCCATGATAAGGGCTGAGGAAGAGATGAGAGAAAAAGGGATAAAGACCATTGTAACCAATTTTAAAGGTTTACCGGATGAGGTTAAGATACCGGGAATGAATTGTTAGTAGGCTGTCCGAGAATAGCCGAAGATGTCATTCCCTCGCAGGCGCATTGGCATCAAGCTAAGGCATGCTTTACTGAGCGCAATATTTGGGATTTTAAATATGAACATCCAATCCCGCTGTAGCGGGAAATGTCCAACTTTCAACTTCCAATGAATAACAAAAAGCAAAGGAAAATCAATGTTATTAGCCTTTCATTGGATGTTGAATGTTGAACATTGGAAGTTCATCATTTTTCCCCGAATGAATTGCTATCGCTGCATTATTCTCCTTAGCTTGACGCCAATGCGCGGGAATGACGTCTTTTGGACTTTCAAGGAAGCCAAAGCAACTTTGTGACTTATAGCGAGACCTTTGAAAAAGTCTTTTTGCCGTCATTCCGGACCTGCCTGCCGGGGCGTAGCCTTGGCGAAGACCGGATCCGGAATCCAGTAAGTATTTGAAAACACTGGATACCCCCGGCTTCAGTCATGCCGGGGATATAACCGGGCAAGCGGCTGCCTTCGTCAAGGCTTCCGTCTTCGCTTAAGCTACGCCGCGACAAGATGACGCGACAGGGCGCGGTGCCCCTACATCTGTATTTATCTTTTTCCTTGCGCCATGAGCCTTGCGCCCTTAGCCTTATTTATGAATCAATCCGAATTTCTCAAAGGATTAATGCCCTGTTTTTTTGAGAAAATTGCTGAGCAAGTCATCTACAGCCGCGCCCGGTGCCTGTCACCCTGAGCGAAGCGAAGGGTCTCTATTTTATGACCAGCCACATGCCGGATCACATCATTCAGAATAACAGAGTCATAAGAGATTCTTCGCTTCGCTCAGAATGACAATTTAAAAGCCCAATTTCCTGTTTGTCATTCCGCAACAAGCCTGTCGGGCCATAACCATAGCGACGGCCGAATCCCGGAATCCATCGCTTTTCCCCTTTGACTTTACCTGTCATTCCGGGGCGGAGACCCCGGAATCCATCGCTTTTCGCCTTTCGTGGGAGCGGCTTTCCAGCCGCGACACAAGACTTTGCTAATGCTCCAAGGATCTAGCTTTTCATGGCTCTAAGTCTCTATTCTTTCAAGGTTCTAGCTTTCCAGCATCCAACCTTGTCTTCTCTCCTCTCACCCGGTA
>CAZJOB010000192.1:0-6691 GCA_964547435.1 uncultured Desulfatiglans sp.
CCGCATCGATATGCGCTGAATATCCTACCCTGTTACCTGTCGCATAAAAAAAGGAACGGTTCATGTAATAATCAACAAGTTTTTTATCGGTTGATCCCCAGTGTTCCTTTTTCGGGTAATCAGCCGCCTCCCTTAGATCCAGCCTCTCTATCCACTCCTGAGTAATTCCTGCTATCACTTGTTTGCCGTTAATATCGGTCATGGCAGGAATAATGGTGACCAGTCCACCTGTGCCCATGCCACCCAGGTGTTCATATCTTTCGATAAGAACCGTATCCGCCCCGTTTCTTGCTGCCGACACAGCCGCCCCGATACCGCCGGGACCGCCGCCCACGACCACAACATCAGCCGTCCGGCATACCTTTGTCTCACGGGCAGCTTCTTTGATGGTCTTGTCCGATATCCTGGTCGATTCGGCTGCTCCGGTTGATATCGGAATTGCCATGCCTCCAGCGCCAATGGCGAATGCGGCGGCTCCTTTCAAAGCTGTATCCTTCATGAACTCCCTGCGAGTGATCCCGTTTTTCACTTCTTTTGATATTTTCATGACCAACTCTCCTTATTAAATTAATACGATTTTGCTAAGGCTTTTATTCGGTTTTTCCCCTTAGCATCGAGAAATAGGCATCGATAACCTTCATCCTTTCCAGAACAGGCAGGGTTCTGGCGCCGGGTTCTGTGTCAAATACCATAACCTTTTGGGCATCCTCCGAAAAGGCCGGCCACTCAGGAAGACCCGGTCCGTTGGGATCACCCGATCTGGCGAAGTTGATCCAGTATGCGCTGATCATGTCAGAGAGTTTCAAATCCTCTTCTCCGGGCGCCGTCGGTCCGCCCAGTGTCTGAAACGCATAGGGAACATCGCTCCCATGTCCAGAACCGCCATCGGGTGAACCCGGATGGTAATCAAAGTAGTACTGGAACGCATTGCCTTTTCCATTCCGGGTCTGCAGACGAGACCAGGTCCAGGTATTCCAGCAGAAGGAGATGTCGTTCATTATATCTTTGGATGCCTTTGTTGCCTCGGCATTTGTTAAGTGAGGGTATGCCGAAAGAATTGCATCTGCCTGAGAACCATATTGTGTCTGAATCTGTTTAATAAACTCCTCCGGTGTTGTCTCCTGTGTCATGCCGAAGGAGCCCATTTCATTTGAGGTGTGTCCGAGTAAAACGGGTGTGTCATTAAAACTGCCTGCCTCATATAATGAATAAAGGTCATTTGAAATAACATACCCGTCGGCTACGGGCCTGAAACGCATGCCTCCCATTCCGCCGGTAAGTTTATTCTGTATATCTTCCGCACTCGACGTGCGCGCTGCTGTGATATCAGCAACTCCCAGATCCTTTAAAAATTCCTCACCATTCTGCTCCGCCAGTTTGAGCGCCGGCATTCCCATACCAATACCTGCCTGATTTGAAGTCATAAGGGGGGTAAATGATCCTCCGCTCATGCAGATGGCCCTATTGAAAAGGCCCTTGGTGAGCGGGGATGCGGCCAGCAGACTGACAGCAGCGCCGCCTGCAGAGTGTCCGAAAATAGTCACATTGGAAGGATCGCCTCCAAATCGGGAAATATTCTCTTTCACCCATTTCAATCCTGCGATCATGTCCAGGATTCCATAGCTTCCCGATCCATTGCCGCTTTCCCGGCTGAGTTCCGGGTGTGCAAGAAATCCGAAGGGTCCGAGCCGGTAGGCGACACTCACCATGACCACTCCCTTTTTGGCAAAACCCATTCCGTCATACATGGGAGTGCTGGTAGAACCTCCGCTGTATCCTCCTCCATGCACCCAGTAGATGACAGGTATCTTTTCATTTACCTTTTTTGCGGGAGTCCATACGTTCAGGTAGAGGCAATCTTCACTGACCGGTGCGGTGTTTCCCATGGCGTTTGCGGCCTGCATGCAGGCGGCACAGAAGGCATCAGTTTTTTTGAATCCTGTCCAGGGTTGCACTGGCGCCGGCGGCTTCCAGCGAAGGTCTCCGACAGGCGGCGCGGCAAATGGAATTCCCTTGTATGTTAAAATGCCGTCCTGCTCTACACCTTCAATTGCGCCTCCGGTTACTACAACAGTTGTTGTAAGAGGCGCAGCTTCCTTTATTTCAGCCTTAGCCGCCGGTGCGTTGCTTTCTTTGACTTTGTTTTTATCAGATGAAGAATCACATGCAAAGATAAAGAAAAACAGGACCACCAAGATTGAAAAATAATTTGAATATTTAAGTCTCATGTATAAATCTCCTTTATAAATAAGATTAAAAATTGATTAACCCTGAGTTATATGAACAATGCAGGTTCCTTTCCAGCATTGTCTGTATGCATTTGTTGCAGGATGTACACAAAGACTCCTGTAATGTCCCTTCTCTGAATTTTCTTACAATATGCTGGTCCATAATAAAGGGTCTGCACATTGATATGGCATCAGCAATGCCATCATCCACTATCCTTTCCATTTCAGACAGGTTCCTCATCCCCCCAACCAGTATTATGGGTTTTAGGATCGCGTCTTTTGCCTTTTTGCAGTCGTCAAAATAATAGGGGCTAATTTCACCGGGCCTGATGTGGTTGAAAGGAATTTCCTCAACTCCTTCGCTAACCTCTATTGCATCCATGCCTGCATCGATGAACATATTGGCAGATCTGATCCCTTCATCAATGCTTTTGCCTTCGGAATGGTAGTCTTTGATTCCCAGTTTAATTAAAATCGGGTAATCAGGTCCCGTAACCTTTCTTAATCCTTCGGTGATCTTTATTACAAAATTTGCCCTCTTTAATGCTGTTCCTCCCCATTTGTCATCCCTCCTGTTTGTAACAGGTGACAGGAAGGCGCTTACCAGCCAGCCGTGGGCTGCATGGATCTGGACCCCATCAAAGCCCGCCTCTGCTGCCCTGGCCCCGGCTTTGATGAATTCATTCAACTTTTCTTCAATCTCGTCCGAAGACAGTTCTCTTACTTTAAGATTATTCGCCGGATTGACTGTCTCTGACGGCCCCACTGTCTGGTATCCGGATAACTCAGGGTTGCCGAACCAGCCTGCATGCATGAGCTGTGCGACAATTTTTCCGCCACTGGAATGGACCGTGTCGGTTATTTTTTTTAGGGAGGGTATCATTTCATCGGTATGAATACCGATCTGACCCGGAGCCGCCCAGCCATCCAGGCTCGGAAACAGCCCGCTTGAAACGATGAGCCCGACCTCACCTCTTGCAAGTTCCCGGTAAAAGTTAAGTTGCGCCTCTGTTGCAACCTGGTTTTTTCCAAGGTTATCAACAGTTGCGGATCTGACAAAGCGATTCTTTATACTCATACTGTTGATCTGTAACGGTTTAAATAATTCTGTCATTTTTTGTTGCACCTTTAAAACCGATGTTAATAATAGGAAGTCATAAACTTGATAGACTCGTAAAAATTCGGATTCTAGCTTTTTCTGTCATTCCCGCCCCGAATCAAGTCCGGGATAAACTCCGGCGGGAATCCAGTCTTTCCAGATACTTATAGATTCCCGCCTTCGCGGGAATGACGTTTTTGGAACTTTTTACGAGTTCATCAAACTTAATTCTTTTTCTCTAAATATTGCCTCATTAAGAACTTCATCAGATCGTCAGGCTCCTTGTTGCTGAGATACACCTCATCAGAGAAACAGATCCTGTTGGGATCATTTTCCGTGAACGGTTTCCACAGAGGCATATCAGAGCCGTCGGCATCTTTTCCGTTGGGGTCGCCGGTGCGAATAAAGTTTGCCCAGTAATTGCACATTTTTCTTGCCAGGTCATAATGTTTACCCACAAAGGGCCGCCAGCATTTTTCCAGCGTCTCGAAAAAGAACCAGAGATCAACTGAATGAAAGGCGCCGGGATTGTCCCAACCGGGAATCTCCGCATTGAAAACCCAGTAATATATGGGTGTTTTTTCACCTGTTCCGGCCTTTGCCTTGCCGATGAGCCTGATTGAATATTCCAGGTGGCTTACAGTGGCCTTATAGAGCATCTCGGAAATACTGCCGGTCCCGGATTCACAGAGCTTAAGAAATTCATCTGCATCATCTTCGTAAGAATCTCTTGCGAATTTCTCGAATTCTTCGACCGTATTGACCAGTGGGCGGTCCGGAAATTCAGTGGCGGTATGCCCGAACATCATGGGCACAAGCTGGCACTTGTTTGACATGAATCGTTCGTTGGCATCGCCAATATAAAATTTACCATCTATTACCGGGCCCCAGAAGGCCTTGTATTCAACCATCTTGTCCCTCAGGAAGACAGCGTCAAGCCTGCGGGCTTCTTCAAGGGAAGATACGCCTAAAAATTTAAAGAATTCGACGCCGGCCTCTTCAGCACTTGCCAGATCCTTTTCTTCATGAAAAAGGTTCCCGGGATATGCAGTCATTGTAAGGCCACTGTCAACAATAGCCTTCTGGAACAGGCCTTTATTCGTGGGTGAAGTAACCTGGGCCATTACACTTCCGCCGCCTGCCGACTGCCCTCCGATTGTAATGTTGTCAGGGTCCCCTCCAAAGGCTGCTATATTCCGCTTCACCCAGCGTGTCCCAAACTGCTGGTCAAGGAAGCCGAAGTTGGCTGGCGCTTCAGGATTTTCTTTAGTGATCTCAGGATGGCACATAAAACCGAAGACATTCAGCCTGTAATTGATGGTAACCACAATGATCCCGCGTCTGGCAATACGTTCGCCGTCAAACTCCATCTCAGCGGTATTTCCCTCCTGAAGTCCGCCTCCAAAGTACCATACAAATACAGGAAGATTTTCATCGGCCCTTTTCGCCGGAGTCCAGACGTTGAGATGCAGAGAATCCTCATCCATCTCAATTGACGTGTCCACATTCCACTCTCTTGTATAGATGATTTCAGGATCCTCCCCCGGTATGTGCTGCATTGAGATCGGCGCAAACTTGTATGCGTACAGAACCCCGTCCCAATCCTTCGCAGGCTGTGGCGCCCTCCAGCGGTTTTCTCCGACAGAAGGAGCGGCAAAGGGTATACCCTTAAAAGATGTGATGCGCGGATCAGCAGCCGGCAGACCTTCGACCAGACCATTTTCAACCATGACTCTTCTTAACATTTTATTTCCCCTTTATTTATCAATTGCTATCTTTATCTGAGTGAAGGAATGAGCCGGAAAGGAATATGTCATCTTATTACCATTAGCCTTTTGCTCCATTGTAACAGAGAAATAATTTTCCTGTTCGTCAAACCTGTAAACTGCGTTAATATTATTCCTGTTAATTTCGCTTATATATGCCTTACCCTTGAATGCACCGGCAGTGCTTATAATATCAGCAGTGATTGCCTGTTCCTTGTGCCTGTTCACGACATTTATAAACAATGTTTCATTGTCCGGCGAATAAACGGCTGTTACATCAAGATAGGGTATATCTTTATTCAGTTCATCTACATCAAATGTTTCACTGTCAACAAAGACATCAACAGATTCACCAAGACAGTTATTGGAGAAGAGCTTAAAGGTATGAAAAAGCTGTGTCTTATATGATCCTTTTTCCGGGTCATATCCAAGGAGGGTTGTAAACATGGTATAGTTTGCCATCTTAACCACATCAGCATGACGAATAAAAGAATTGAAAAACTGGGCCGTTGCGAGTGTCGGCAGTAAACCATTGCCGTGGGGCGCCCATTCATCAAAGGAAATGTAGACGGGTTTATCAATTTTATATCTTGTACGCACATTATCGATCTGTGCAGCAGTTATTCTGATCTTTTCCTCAATATCCCTGGACCATTTACCCATGTAAGTATAATAATCTTCTTCCTGCTCCCAGTATCTGTGAATGGATATGAAGTCGGCAAATTCCCTTAACTCTGTAAGCACCTTCTGGTTCCAGTCCATCCATATTCCGGTCGGTTCGTAATATGATGAACCATTAATGATAAACTGAATCGAATTATCCGTATATCTCATTACCTTTGCAGCTTCCTTTGCAATCTTGCTGTAATCCTCAGCGTTCTTGTATCCCATTATCCATGGCGACCCGTCCACTTCATTGCCCAGGCACCAGTATTTGATGTTATAGGGTTTTTCATTCCCGTATTCGGCCCGAAGGTCTGCATAATAGCTGCCTGTTTCCGAATTGGTATACTCCACCCAGTATCTGGCATCATCCAGCGTTCCAGTTCCCAGATTTATACAAACAACATTTTCCGTGCCAAGGGCTTTATTGAGTTTTACCCACTCGTCAGTACCCACCTGGTTGGTGTCGAGTGCGCCCCATGCAAGTTCTTTACGAACAGGCCTCTTATCCTTTGGCCCGATACCGTCCTGCCAGTTGTAGCCTGCTACATAATTTCCACCGGGCCAGCGCATGTTGGTGATCTTAAGCTCCCTGCCAACCTCTATGAAATTTCTTTTAAAGCCATCCTCATTGGCAAGGGGAGAATTTGGATCGTAGAGGGAGCCATAGAGAGTATTTTCAGGAAACAGGATCTCTCCACCGAAATCATCAGGATTAAAATGGATAGGCTCCATAAATACGCCATATATTTTTGGATCAATGTCACCGATCTTTCGATCCACATCTATTTTGATAACCGCATTCCGGGCAAAAGCATAACCGGAATGCATACATGCGAGTGCACATAAAACTGATAATAATTTTCTTTTCATGTTTTATGTCCTTCCCTCTTTATTTAATTACTGACTGGCATCCAGACTTTCATTTTGCCGAT